>CALEJC010000052.1 GCA_937898205.1 uncultured Bacteroidales bacterium | reverse complement strand
GCAGGCGGCGTTGTAGATTGTGGTCGTGCCTTCTGCGAGGACAGCGGCCATGACTATATTGGCAGTACCTGTCACAGATGCCTCATCCAGAAGCATATAGCAAGCTTTAAGTCTCTTGCCTGAAGAGAGGTTGTAGGCTCTTTTGGCTGTATCATAGGAGCAGATGGCGCCGAGCTTCATGAAGCCGTCGATGTGGGTATCCACCCTTCTTCGACCGATCTTGTCGCCTCCCGGTTTTGGAAAGAATGCCTGTCCAAAACGTGTCAGGAGCGGACCTACAACCATCACGGAACCTCTGAGCTTGGCACACCTCTGCACAAAGTCTGCACTGCGGATAAAAAATTCGTTGATGTGTCCGGCAGTAAATCTATATGTGCCCTTGTCCAGCTTCTCGACGATCACACCCATCGCATCCAGAAGGGCGATAAGGTTCTTGACATCCAGGATCTCCGGGATGTTACTGATTGTGACGCTTTCTGATGTCAGCAGCACCGCGCTGAGTACCTGCAGGGCTTCGTTTTTTGCGCCTTGAGGCTCAATGCTTCCACTCAACTTATGTCCGCCTTCAATTACAAATGTGCTCATATATGCTCTACTTCTGGATGTAGGGTCACGCCGAAGCGCTCCTGCACCGCGTTGATTACCTTTTGCTCAAGTGCGAGGACGTCTTGAGGACTTGCTTCCCCGCTTGCGTTGACTATCACCAATGGCTGCTTCTGATAGACCTGGGCTCCCCCGCACATTTCCCCTTTGAGACCACAACGGTCAATCAGGTAGGCGGCAGGAACTTTTATATTTCCGTCTTCAAGCAGATAATGAGGTGCCGAACCGTCAGGACTGATCCTGTCAAAGACTTCCTTGCTGACTACAGGGTTCATGAAGAAACTACCTGCGCTGCCAAGCTCGTTGACATCTGGGAGTTTTGACGCCCTGATCTTCAATACGGCTTCTCTCACCTGGGATGGTGTCGGATTGTCTACTCCCTCAAGAGCTTCTCTCAGGCCTTTGTAATCCAGCTTTGGAGAAGGCACTCTGCTAAGCCTGAAAAGCACGCTGGTGACTATATAGCGGCCCTTTGTCCCCTGCTCTTTAAACAGCGAGTGACGGTAGGCATAGCGACAGTCGCGGACTCCAAACTTGACTTTTTTCCTCTCCTGAAGGTCATAGCAGACAACTCCGGAGATAATATCCTTAACCTCGACTCCGTAGGCTCCTATGTTCTGGACGGCCGCCGCACCCACTTCTCCCGGGATGCCGGAAAGATTTTCTGCGCCCCATAGGCCGTGTCCGCACACCTGCTCGACAAACGAGTCAAAACTCACACCGGAACCCACGATGACAGGGATATCATCAAGACCCATATCAACATACTTGAGGGTGTCGATGTTGGAGTGAAGCACTGTGCCCGGAAAGTCTGAAGTAAAAAGCAGGTTACTGCCCTGTCCGATGTGCAGCAGCGGCTTTGGGAGGGAGTCAAAATCAAGCCCCTCCAGCTCGCTCACTGTGTCATATTGAATATAACACTCGCAGGACACCTTCATCCTGAAAGTGTTCTGCGAGCTAAGGTCATATTTATGCTCTATGCGCACGGCTCAGTATATGTTGAACTCAGGAAAAGTTCTTCCATCTGAGTGTCGTCGATCTTTGACGGAGAGTCAATCATCACGTCGCGACCCTGGTTGTTCTTAGGGAATGCGATATAGTCACGGAT
>CALEJC010000051.1 GCA_937898205.1 uncultured Bacteroidales bacterium | reverse complement strand
CTTTTAAGAAGGCCTCCATCGGAGAGGACATCAAACGCATCCCGCTTGAAAGGGTAATCCTTGAAACAGACTCCCCATACCTCACTCCGACTCCACACCGAGGCGAGCGCAACGAGAGCAGCTATATCCCTCTGATTGCGCAATTTATCGCACAACAAAAAGGTATCAGCCTGGAAGAGGTAGCGCGAGTAACAACAGAAAATGCAGTAAATATTTTTGGAATATGAATCTAAATATTTTCAAAGACTTCATCCCTTCGGCAAGCTCTGTGCTGCTGATTTATACGGGAGGAACAATCGGCATGAAAGAGGACCCCAATGACGGCACGCTCAAGCCGTTTGACTTCTCCAGCCTGCTTGATGAGGTACCCGAGCTGCGCAAGTTTGGACTCCGCATCAACAGTTACACATTTGACCCTATCATCGACTCTTCAGATGTGGAACCTACCTTGTGGGTCGCTCTTGCAAAGCTCATCAAAGACAAATATGACGACTACGATGGTTTTGTGATCCTTCATGGCACAGACACCATGGCCTACAGCGCTTCAGCGTTGAGCTTCATGTTTGAGCACCTCACCAAGCCTATCATCTTCACAGGCAGCCAGTTACCTGTCGGAAGACCGCGCACGGACGGCAAGGAAAACATCATTGCCGCCGTGGAGATCGCCGCAGCCAAAGACAGCAATGGCGAAGCCCTTGTCCCGGAAGTCTGCATCTGCTTCAACTCACAGCTATACCGCGGCAACCGAAGCACAAAGGTCAATGCGACAGGATTTGACGCTTTCCATTCGCCAAACTACCCGCCTCTTGCAGTCGCCGGGATCAATATCAAGTACAATCAGAACTTCATCCACTACAGCTCCGACAAAGAAGCCGGACTGGTGATCCACACCGACCTTGACACTCGTGTCTCGATCCTCAAAGTGCATCCCGGCATCACAGAACAGGCAGTCAGGGATATACTTCTGGGAGACGGATCCAAGGCTGTGATCCTGGAGACCTACGGCTCC
>CALEJC010000050.1 GCA_937898205.1 uncultured Bacteroidales bacterium | reverse complement strand
CTGGCTTTGACCTGCTCAAATGTCTCCTGAAGGTTGTACATGGTCCTGCCACAGCCCGGGCATGCGATATAATCAGGCTTATAGAAGCGTCTGCGGGCTGCCTGCATAATCTCGTCATCGAGATAGCGGCTCACACCTGCTTCCTCCGGGATGCGGTCGATTTCGCCTTTAAGGAGCTTTGGTCCCCAGGTGATTGCAGCATCGAGCATAGGATCTCCGTGCTCTCCGCGGGCGAGGTATCTTGCAACCGGGATCTCATTGACCGGCGGCTCTGTCAGTGACACTCTGATGGTGTCACCGATGCCTTCGCTGAGCACTGTCGCAATGCCCACACAAGACTTGATGCGGCCGGTGTCACCTCCGCCTGCTTCTGTCACACCTACATGCATTGGCGGGATCTCCATATCACTCTCCTTGAGCAGATTGACAAGGCTAGAGTAGGCTCTTGACATGGTCACGGTATTGCTGGCTTTGAGAGAGACGACATATTGATGAAAACCTTCCTGCTCGCAGATCTTGATCCAGTCAAGCGCAGCCATCGCCATACCAAGCGGTGTGTTGCCAAACTTCTCAGTGATCTGGGCGCCAAGCGAGCCATAATTCACGCCGATGCGAATGGCAGTGCCGTGCTGCTTGCAGACAGCGATAAACTTGACAAAGAGCTCTTTGGCTGTTTCATAGTCCTTATGGAAATTGCCGGGATTGATGCGCACTTTCTCCACGAGGGGAGCGACAGCAATAGCGGTGTCGGCAGAAAAATGGATGTCCGCAACCACAGGCACATAATTGCCTTCTGCGTGCAGTCTGGACATGATTTCCTTAACTTTAGGCACATCCTGCAGCCCTGGCACGGTGATGCGCACCATCTCTGCTCCGGCCTCGGAAAGCTCGCGGATCTGAGCCACTGTGGCTTCTACGTCTGATGTGTGGGTGTTGCACATAGTCTGCACAACTATCGGACTGTCTCCTCCTATTGATATGTTACCTATCTGTACTTTTATCGTTTCCATAAACTATATCTTTGGCTGCTTTCTTCAATTGTGATTTTGTCTTACCATTTCTCTTTGTCAG
>CALEJC010000049.1 GCA_937898205.1 uncultured Bacteroidales bacterium | reverse complement strand
CGAGCCTTGGATGAGCAACGCTTCATCATGGCTTGACAACCTCAAGCTTCGTTATAGCTTCGGTACAGCGGGTAATAACAATATCCCTTCCGGTGTGACTTCAATGGCATTCTCTGCCAACTCGACAACATGGCTTTCAAACACCAATACATATTGGACAACAACCAAGGTCGGTGGCAAGACCATTATGCCAAATCCTGACCTGACATGGGAGACAACACTCTCTCACAACCTGGGTCTGGATGCTTCGTTTGCCGGTGGTCGTGTGTCTGCTACATTTGAGCTTTATCACAATACTACCAAGGACCTCCTCATTCAGTTCCCTACAGCCGGTTCAGGTTATGACTACCAGTATCAGAACATCGGTTCGACAAGAAACCGCGGTTTTGAGACCTCTCTCAATTTTGTGGTAGTTGAGAAGAAGAACTTCGGTCTGTCGATCGGCGCCAACTTGAGCATCAATGAAAATATGGTTCTCAGTCTTGGTGGTCTTGACCGCATCGATTCGGAGTCAATGTGGGCTTCAACTGAGCTTGGTCCTGATTTCGTGGTTCTTCCTGGACAGCCTCTCGGACAGATGTATGGTTATGAGGTTGTCGGCCGCTATGGTACTCATGAGTTTACCTATGATACAACCAAGAATGCATGGATCCCTAATGATGGCGTCGTTGATGCTTCTTCATTAATCGGTTCTTCATACTTTGGCCCTGGCGCAATCAAGCTCAAGGATCAGGATGGTGACAACAAGATCACTGCATCAGACAAGACAGTCATCGGTAATGCTCTTCCACTTGGCACAGGTGGTTTCAATATCTCAGGTAATCTCTATGGCTTTGACTTCTCTGCCAACTTCAACTATGTTTTTGGCAATGATATCTACAACGCCAATAAGATTGAGTTCAGCCACTCTAGAAAGTATACCAAGAGAAACCTTCTCAGCAATATGAGCACTGACCAGAGATGGACAAATATCGATTGGACAACCGGTGAGCTCATTACAGACGCTGATGCTCTCTATGCTGCCAACTCAGGCACTACAATGTGGTCTCCGGCATGTCAGAATGCAATCTTCACTGATTGGGCTGTTGAGGATGGCTCATTCCTCCGTCTCCAGAGCGCAACCATCGGTTACACACTTCCTCAGAAGTGGAGCTCAAAGATCGGAATGCAGAACCTTCGCATCTATGTGACCGGAACCAACTTGTTCTGTCTTACCAACTATTCAGGCTATGATCCTGAGGTTGATACTCGTCGTAGCACACCTCTTACTCCTGGTGTTGACTATGCTGCGTATCCAAAGAGCCGCGGATTTGTAGTAGGTGCCAACATAACTTTCTAAAATGATGAATATGAAGCCTATTAATAAAATATTTATTCTTGCGGGCGTGTTGGCTGCTATGTCTTTGACCTCTTGTGAGGATGGACTCACCAGCAAGTCCCCATCTGCATTTGATGAGCCAAATGTTTTTGCTCAGTATGAACTTGCAGAGTATAATGTATTTTCTATCTACGAGGTGTTTGGTCACACCAACTGCCATCGTGGACGTTACCTTCCTTGGTATGGTTTCAATACAGATATTGAGATTTACCTTCACAACGGTGAGAAATCTGATGAGAAATCTCAGATTGCGCAATATGATATCAAGCCAAACAATGGCCAGCTCAACCTCTCAAACGGTCCTTATAATGAGTTGATGGTAGGTGTCGAGAGAGCCAACCTCTGTATCCGTGGTCTCCGCACCTACGGCAATGTGGAGAACGATGCCAAGATGGCTTCTCTTCTCGGTGAGGCCCTCGTGGCCAGAGCGCTCCTTTACACAGAGCTCCTTAAGGCTCATGGTGAGGTTCCTGCACGTTTTGAGCCGATCGCACCTGAGACAATTTATCTTCCAAAGGCTGATCGTGATGTGATCTACAAGCAGCTTCTTGCTGATCTTGAGGAAGCATTTGATTATATGTCTTGGCCTCTTCAGAGTGAGTCGACAATGAAGACTGATCGCCCAAGCCTTGCCTTTGCAAAGGGACTTTATGCTCGTCTTGGTCTGATGGCATCCGGCTATGCTCAGCGTCCAGATGATGGCCAGGTCAATACCGGTAACATCGGTTCAGTGAGGAAGTCCGTAGATCCTGAGCTTTCTGTTGAGGCTCTTTATCCAAAGATCAAGGCAGCACTTCTTGATGTTGTTGAGCACGCAGGTCTTGAGCTTTATTCAGACTATGAGCAGCTTTGGAAAGATTTCAATAATTTTGATCTTGAGGCAGGTAAAGAGGTGATTTTCTCTCTTCCTATGGGTGATGCCCGTGGCCGTTGGAACTATACTTTTGCTGTACGTAACAATGGTCTTACTCAGTGGACTCAGACTTCTTCAAACCGTGGTGGTACTGCAGGTCCTGTTCCATCTCTCTTCTTCAAATATGACAGAAGCGGAAAGGATCAGCGACGCGATGTGAGCTGCGCAAACTTCGTGATGACAAATAATGGTTCAAAGGATGTGTGCGAAGTTGCCGGTGCTGAGTCATGGTACTTTGGTAAATATCGTTTTGACTGGATGACTTATCTTCCATATACAGGTGGTAATGATGATGGTATCAAGCCGGTTTATATGAGATATTCTGATATCCTTCTCATGCTTGCAGAAGTTTGCAACGAGATTGATGCAGACAAGTCTGATGCGAAATCATACCTTCTTGAGGTGCGCAAGAGAGCATTCAAGGGACATGAGGCAGATGCAGAGGCCTATGTCAACGCTCTCAACACTAAGGAGGAGATCTTTGATGCTATCGTGGATGAGAGAGCTCTTGAGTTTGTGGGAGAATTCCTCCGCAAGTCTGACCTTATCCGTTGGAACCTCTTGAAGACCAAGATGGATGAGGCTAAGGAAGAAATGACTGCTCTTGCGGCTCAGACCGGAAGCGTATGGTACCGTTACAATCCTGATGGATACACTCTTGACCTCTATGGCTACAATGAGGGAGAGACCGGAACTCCTGAAGGAGAGGGTTGGGAACCATATACTGACTCAGCCGGCAAGGTCGTTGAAAACTACTGGTCAAACATCAAGCAGCCTCGTATCGATGCGCTTTATGTCAATGATCCTAACACTCGTCAGTGGTGGCCGATTTTTGCGTCTACCATTACAAATAGTCAGGGTACTCTCAAAAATGACTATGGATACGACAACTGATTGTAAAAGGGAAATTTATGAAAAGAATACTTTCAATAATTGCATCGGCCGCAGTGCTCTTTTCAGCTTATAGCTGTGTAGAGCAGATACCTGCAGTAAACGAGACTTTGGATTATACGCGTTGCTTTACTCCTACTGATCTCGTTGCCAAGGTATTGCCGACAGGCGATGATGTAGAGTTCAATTGGACTAAGTCATTGGGCTCGACAGAGTTTGTGCTTGAGATATATAATGATGCTGAGTTTGCCAGCCTTGTAAAGAAAGAGACCATCAAGAAGGATGATCTTCCTTATGTGGTTGAGCTTGAGGCAGATATGGTATACTACTACAGGGTTCAGGGTGTAGATGGCAATGGTGTTTATTATCCATCTAAATGGGCTGAGTCAGCAAATGCTATTGAGACTTATGCAGTTAAGTCTTCTGTAAGTCCTGAGGTTGTGAGCAGATCGACAACTTCAATCACTATCAAGTGGAATCTTCCTGAGAATGATACTGAGATAGATCATATCCGCATCTATCCGGCTGTCGAGGGTGATGCTGCATATAGTACTTTTGATGTTACTGATGCAACAGTCTCTTCTCTTGAAGTTACAGGATTGAAGGCTTCTTCTCAGTATACACTTGCTGTGCATTTCAAGAGCGCCAACCGCGGTGAGGTCATCACATGGACTCGTCCGGAGACAGGTGGTTCCCTGGTTGTAAAAACTGCTCAGGAGCTGATCAGCGCACTTGCAACAAGAGACCCTATCCTTGTTGATACAGAGGAGACTCTTGAAATCGGAACCGTTGAGGTTATCGCACCTGTAGTTATCTATGGTAAGTCTCAGGAGGATGGCACCAAGCCTACTATCTCAGCTTCATTTGCTGTCAATGCCGGCACTAAGGCAGCTGTAGAGGAGCCGATCCTTCACTTCGAAGATATCGTTATCGATGGCAAGGGCTACAGCCTTGGTCACACAATTGATATCAAGAAGGATGTCGAGATCTCATCAATCACCATCAGAAACTCTCAGATTACCGGCTTTGGTAAGGGCTTGATCTATGTCAGCAGCGGTGTCCTCAATACTAAGAAGATTGAGCTTGACGGTCTCCTCTTTGAAGATTGCGACGGTAATGGTGGCGATTGCTTTGATGTCAGAAATGCTTCCGTAATTGAGGAAATCCTTGTCAAGAACAGCACCTTCAGCGAGGGTATGCGCACATTCTTCCGCATCGATGCCAAGGGTACAGTGGGCAAGTTTACTTTCCAGAACAATACCCTCAACAATGTCTGTGCAGCCGACAACAGCAACAACCAGGGTATCTTCAATGTGAGAGGTGCTCTTGATGCTGCCAACTTCATCGTGAAGGACAATCTCATCCTCAACATGGTAGGTCCTAAGGCTTGCTTTACCGGTCGTTATGCGGCAACAGTGATCCCTACTATGTCCAACAACTGGTTCTACAACTATGGCGATGCTTTCCTCTCAACAGATGCCAACGGCAATCAGTTTGTTACAGAGGAGACACTCACTACAGGTGGTGGTGTAATCCTTGATGAGGACCCATGTGTGGACAGCTATCGTGGCAAGCTCAATGTGACTAATGCTCAGGTGCTTGAGAAGAAGGTTGGCGATCCAAGATGGTTTGAGGCCTATGTGGAAATCCCTGAGGACCTTACTCTTGGCGTGACCGCTCCTATCAAGACTTGGGATCTCTTTGATACCAAGGTCTTCCGTGGCATGGCTGACAAGCACATGGTACGTGACGGTATCAGATTCTATGTTGCCAGCGATGCTGCTCCTATCAACTTCACAACTGCAGGCTTTGAGTTTACAACCAAGGCTACAATTGGTCAAGACGGCGTGCCTACTGACGGTGCTATCGGTATCCTTGTAGACAAACCGGGTTCAATCGTGGTTTCAACTGTGGCTTCGGCTTCAGGTTCTCCACTTTCTGCAATAGGTGTCAGCCTGGATGGCAAGACAGTGGCATCAGTGCCAGCCGGTCTTGAGTATCAGAAGATTACATTTGCTGAAATCGAAGGCGAGCACATGATCTATCTCTATGCTACTGATCCGATCGTAATCTCATTCCTCCAATGGACAGACGATGTTGAGGTGGTTAAGACAGTTCTTGATACTCCTGTACTTTCTGTGGACAAGAAGGAAGTTAAGGAGAGAGCTGAGGACGTCATCAACGTTACATGGTCTACAGTCGCCAATGCCGCAAGCTATCGCGTGACTGTGGCAGATAAGGTATACGATGTGACAGAGACTGCCTATGCAATCGAGACCAAGAACTTCTCAGTTGAGGAGCCAAGTGGCGAATTTGAGGTGAGCGTGGTTGCTGTGCCTGCAGAGACTGATTATATCCGCTCGGAGTCTGAGCCAGCTTCATTTAAGTTCACCGTGATCGATGTGCCAATCGTAGATGCAGGTGCAATCCCTGGAGACGGTTCGGAAATCGCAGATGAGTATGTACTTGATTTTGCTCAGCTCATCAATACATATAAGTCTGCTGTCTCTTCATGGGATGGAACAAGCTCACTCAAGGGAGACTATTCTGTATCTCTTGACAATGTCAACTTTGTAGCCGGTGAGAACATCACATCTAAGCCAAGATGGCAGTTTGGTGGTAAGTCAAAGGTGGGCGATGATGGCATCCCGACCACCAGATACATCAGCTTCAAGGTGACTAAGCCAGGCGTTATCAGCCACTACATCCGTCATGGTTCTACCGGCGGCTATAAGGCTGATGATGAGAGCACATGGCGCATGGTCAAGGTTGTTCTTGCCAAGCCGGACGGCTCAGTGGTTGAGCTTGACAACTTTAGTTCACCAACTCCTGATTATAAGGCTGGCTCAACAGAGTTGATGACAACTGAAATCACTGCAGCACACCTGGCAGGTCTGACAACTCCTCCTACAGTTTATATCTACTCAGTGACAAATGGTGTTAACCTCAGAGCTCTTGAGTGGAAGGCTCAGGAAGGTGGTGCAGAGATCAATGATCCGACTGCAATCAATGAAGCACTTATCGCTGACTTTACAAAGGATGGTGGCTACCCTAAGGCAAGCATCGCTGATGGAGAGACTTTGACAATTGATAAGTTTACTTTCGGCGGTAATGCTGAGTTTGATGATAAGCGCTATAAGTTCAAGGGTGCTTCCAAGCTTGGTGAAGATGGCGTCCCTGCCAACAGATTTGTGTCATTTAAGATCACAAAACCTGGTACTATCACTCATAAGGTGATTTCTGGTAGCTCTAGCGATGCCACAAGAAAGTATGCTGTGGCTCTTGTTACCAAGGTTGGAGACAGCGTCAAGGTTACTGAACTTTACAACGATGTATCTCCTACTTCCAGTGGAGCTGATGCCAAGACTTCAGAAGTGACTGCCGCTCATCTCGAGGGCATCACAGAAGCAGCTGTGGTCTACATCTACACACTCTCTAACTGTAATGCCTACGCAGCAGGATTTACTCCGGCTCAGTAATAGGTAAAGCATATAAAAAGGTGGTCCGTGCTAAACGGACCACCTTTTTTATATCATTAATCTCTGACTAGTTGATTTCGAAGCAATAGATAGAGAAGCAATAAGGCTCAATCTTGATGGCATCAGTAACATTCAATGCTTCTACGACAGGAACGAAGCTTTCAGGACTCTCAAGCTTGTTGTCCTCATAGAGATTGTCAGACTGGAACTTTACTCTCTCTACGGCTTTTACTGTCTGCTTCTTCTTGAGACCCTTGAAGTTGAGGGCAAGACTCTGTGCTTTGTCGCTCACATTCACGACCTTGACATATATCTTGTTGCCTTCGATAACTGCACTGGCAAAAAGACCGTCCTGTCCTTCTGCGCCTGTCAGAGCTGTGCCGTCAACTGTGGCTTTGATGACTTTCTCTCCCTTGTACTGCGAATACAGTTGCTGCACATGCCAGCTTGCTGTGCGGAATGAGTTGAGGTTGTCATACCAGATGAGGTCCGGTCTCCACTGCCAACCTTCCACGTGTGCAAAGAGTGGCGCGTATGTCGCCATGTGCACGATGTCGGCATTTCTCTCAAGACCTGTCATAAAGGCAGACTCAAGGAGGGCTGCATAGAAGTGGTTGTACTTTCTGCCTTTGGCGTGGCAGGCATATTCGCCGGCAAATACCTTAGGGCCTTTGCGGTCGTAGTTGTCGTAGCGGGCGCCTTGGCTGAGGAACCACTCGTATGGACGATAGAAATGCTCGTCTACAAGGTCAGCCTCCAGTCTGGCCATCTCCGGCCAAAGGAAGTCAAACTGGTCTCCTTCAGAGTTAGGGCCTGACGATCCAATGATCTGGATCTCAGGATATTTGGCACGGATAGCCTTGATAAACGGCTCAAGTCGTGCAGGGTATTCCGGACCCCATTGCTCGTTGCCGACACCGATATATTTGAGGTTAAATGGCTCTGGGTGACCCATCTCTGCACGGAGAGCTCCCCATTGTGTATCGGTGCTGCCGTTGGCAAACTCTATCAGGTCAAGTGCATCCTGAATATATGGCTGGAGGTCGTTTACTGCAACGTGTGCGCTCTCTTCGGTGTTCTGGAACTGACATGCAAGACCGCAGCTGACGATAGGAAGAGGCTCGCTGCCGATCTCCTCGCTGAGGAGGAAGAACTCATAGAAACCGAGTCCGTAGCTCTGATAGTAGTCAGGATAGAATCTATGAGGGAAAGTATACTGCCAGCGGTTTTCATTGAGAGGGCGGTTCTCTACGGGGCCCACGCTGTTTTTCCAATTATATCTTGTGTCAAGGTCAGTGCCTTCCACGATACATCCGCCAGGGAAGCGGAAGATGCCCGGCTTGAGGTCTGCCAATGCCTGCACAAGGTCTTTGCGCATGCCGTTTTTGTGTCCGTTCCAAGTGTCAACAGGGAAGAGAGAGATGTGCTCGAGATCTATATTGACAGCAGGAGTCTCAAGGAATATGCGCAAAATGGCTTTTGGATCTGTGACCGGAGCCTTGATGAGCACTTCATACTGCTTCCACTCCTTGGAGTCGATGCGGACGCGAGTCTGAGTGTAGAATTGTCTTTCTCCCATAGAATCTGTGTCCACAAACTCAACGCGGATTCTTCCCTCGCCGCCAAATGGAGCTCTTGCCCATACACTGAAGCGATATTCTTCGCCCTCTTTGATGCCGATGCCGAAAAATCCTTCGTTTTCAATGCCGGTGTGCTTGTGTCCGTGGCCGGCGTTGCCAAGTCTCACATAATGAGGATTCTTCTCAAAAGGACCATCTTCGCGAAGCTCGACATTTCCAAAAGGCTTCCATCCCTGGAATGCGTTTGGAAACTCAAATGAACGGTTTTTGATCAATTCTGCATATAAACCACCATCTGCTGCATAGTTGATGTCCTCAAAGAAGATTCCATACATGGTGGGCTGGATAGGAGCTCCCGGCTTGCCGATATTTAGCTCCAGAGTCTTGGACTCTTGGGCAAAAGCGTTAAAACTCATGCCAAGAGCAAGAATTGCGGTTAAAATAGTTCTAGTTTTATTCATAATATTTTCAATAGATGTGCTAATATAGCAATAAAATGACTAACTTGGGGTCTGCCAAAAATAAAAAATATGAAGCGTATTATTTTGACTCTTTTAACCCTTGTTTTGGGGCTGAATCTTTATGCCCAGATTTCATTTGGAGAAAGCACGATTTTTAATGGCGATTGGAAGTTTAAGCTAGGTGATGACGCTGCCGCAATCGCATCTGACTATGATGACGGCAAGTGGCAGAATGTGTCCTTGCCTCACGATTGGTCGGTAAAGGGGACTCTCTCTCCTGATCTCGCCAGCTGTACCGGCTACCTGCCTGCAGGCATTGCATGGTATCGCAAGACTTTTGATGGTGCACAATTCTCAGCAGATCAAGTGTATATCTATTTTGAGGGTGTATACAACCGCAGTACCGTCTATCTCAATGGTCATGAGCTGGGACATAGGCCAAATGGCTATATTTCATTTGCCTACGATTTGACTCCTTACCTCAACCGCGAGGGAGACAATGTTTTGGCCGTCAGAGTGGACCATAGTCGTATTGCCGACTCAAGATGGTATACCGGCTCTGGCATCTACCGTGATGTATATGTAGTGGAAGCTGCCAAAGTGCATTTCTCTCAGTGGGGCGTGGGCTACCAGCTCGCTTCTATTGATGATAAGAAGGCAGTTATCTCTGTAGATGCTGCAATTGAAGGACTTGACTCGGGGAAATATAAAGTCAATCTCATCCTCAGGGATGCCAAGGGTGCTGTAGTTGCCCGTACCAGTGCTGCGGCCAAGCAGGAGCAGACACTCTCCCTTTCGTTGAAGAATCCTAAGCGCTGGGACCTCTCTGATCCTTATCTTTATTCGCTTGAAGCGCAGATAGTTGCAGGCAAGGAAGTGGTTGATGCTACTACCATCCCTGTGGGCCTTCGCACACTGCAGTTTGATGCTGACAAGGGCTTTGCCCTCAACGGAAATTGGATTAAGGTCAAGGGCGTATGTCTGCATCACGATGCCGGCGTGCTTGGAGCAGCTGTGCCGGAGGATGTGTGGCTCAGACGTCTGCAAAATCTCAAAGCCATAGGCGTCAACGCCATCCGCACCAGCCACAATCCGCAGGCACCTGTGTTCTATGACATCTGCGACCGCATCGGTCTGCTTGTGATGGATGAGGCATTTGATGAGTGGGAGTTTGCAAAGCGCAAGTGGGTAGAGGGCTGGAATGTCGGTACTCCTGCATTTGATGGAACATTTGATTTCTTTGAGGAGTGGGCAGAAACCGATGTGAGAGACATGGTGCGCAGAGACCGCAACCATCCTTCAATTTTCCTTTGGAGCATCGGCAATGAGGTGGATTATCCAAATGATCCATATTCGCACCCTATCCTTGATGGTGGTAATTCGGATTTTACACAGAAAGCACACGGAGGATATAATCCTGATGCTCCTAGTGCGATGCGCATCGGTGAGATCGCCAAGAGGCTTGCTGCTGTGGTGAGAGATGTAGACCGCTCGCGTCCTGTGACCGGAGCTCTCGCTGGTGTGGCCATGTCCAACCAGACTGCATATCCGGAGGCTGTAGATGTCGTCGGCTATAACTATACGGAGTCAAGATATATCAGCGATCATAAGACCTATCCGGATCGAGTGATCTACGGCTCGGAGAACCGTTCTGACTATGGCGCTTGGACTGCCGTTAGGGATAATGAGCACATCTTCGGCCAGTTTATCTGGACAGGAACTGATTATCTTGGCGAGTCAAATGCTTGGCCGTCAAGAGGTTTCTATAGTGGTTTGCTTGATCTGGGCAGCTATCCTAAGCCAAGCGGTTACTTCCGCGCATCACTGTGGAGCGAGACTCCTATGTGTTATATCGGCACCACTACATTCAAGAGAGACACCAACGGTGCATGGGATACATGGAACTATCAGCCAGGTCAGAGTGTGCATGTCGTATGTTATACCAATGCTTCATCAGCCGCTCTCTTCCTCAACGGAAAGCAGGTGGGTGAGAAGACTCCTTATGATATGAAGGATGGTATCATCTCTTGGGATGTGCCTTTTGAGGCCGGCACACTCAAGGCTGTGGCCTATGATGAGGCTGGCGCGGAAGTGGCCGAGTATGAGATCCGTACATGCTATCGCCCTTATTCTCTCAGAGTGACTGCCGATAAGGAGGCGCTTTCTGCAGGTCAGGTGGCACATCTTACAGTTGAGGTGCTTGATGACAATGGCAATGTAGTCAAACTTGCAGACAATGAGGTGGTGTGCTCAGTGAGCGGCCCGGCCAAACTTCTCGGACTTGAGGGCAGCAACAATACTGATATGACCAGCTACTCTGACAACGTTCATCGTGCCTATCGTGGCAGACTTCTTGCCTACATTCAGGCGACTGAAGGTGCTGGTGAAGTGGTGGTCAACTTTAACTCTCCTTATCTACAGGGAGTTAGTATTAAACTTAATGTTTTAAACGGAAAATAATTATATTTGCATGATATAAATTTTTTAAAGATTATGAAACCATTAAAAGGAACAAAAACTGAGGCTAATCTTCTCGCAGCTTTTTCTGGAGAGAGCCAGGCACGTAATAAGTATACTTACTATGCTTCTAAGGCAAAGAAGGATGGATTTGTACAGATCGGTGAGCTTTTTGAGGCGACAGCCAACAATGAAAAAGAGCATGCAAAGATCTGGTTCAAGCTTCTTCACGGTGGTGAAATGCCTGACACTGCAGCTA
>CALEJC010000048.1 GCA_937898205.1 uncultured Bacteroidales bacterium | reverse complement strand
CATATCCACCATCAGTAATTTCCACTTCTTCGTCATTGATATGGCTCAAGAATGACTCCCATTCTGTCTTTGCTTCGTCTTTAGTGAGGCTCCTGGATTTCTGCCACTCGTGCTTGTCCAGAGCTTGTGAGATAGCTTCAATGTCAGCCTCATTGACATTGTGTTTCTTGACAGTATATCCATACTCAAATTTCATCTTCTTGACATAATCGTGATAGCCTTCGCACGCAATAGTGGCACTTAAAGTGACAAGGCATATAAGGGCGATAATCAATCGTTTCATAATTATTCTATTGGCATATTATTCAACCAGATCTTGCGAGTCAGATAACCTCCCAGAAGAGAAAGGATATATCCACAGGAAAGCATGATTGCTCTTGGTATAGCATCGGTGCCTTCTGACATGGCAGCACAAACGAGTATAACGCCTAAAACAAAAAGCATAGTACAGCCCATCATCTTCCAAAAAGTCTTTGTGTCTATCTTTTCAGACCAACCGAACAAGGGATATGTGGAGTTCTTGAAGAACACAGTCAAAGCATATGACACAAAAGTTCCTCCAACAGCAAGCCCAAAAGGCCATCCGTAACAATATCCGAATAAACCTCCATAAATGACGAGTACAATTATGGTGGTAATGATGTGTTTGGTTGTGTAAGCTTTCATGTTATTACTCCTTGTTTCGAGAAGGTTTAGACGACCCTATTATGAGCAGCACACCTATGATCAAAGCACCCAGAATGATTGCTCCTGCCGAAACAAGCGCATCACCCCAGCAGAAAGGTGTTCCCATCAGATGCCTGACTAAAGGTAGCAGGACAATGATACCCACTGCATACAATGTGGTTGACTTCGCAATCCGAATCTGATCTTTGCTTAGTTTCATAACTATTTCTCCTTGTTCTCTTTCAGCAGTCTATGGTGGTTATATGCAAGCAGATATGTGCAGCAGATACATGTCACGAGTCCTATTATCAGTTTATGGGTGGCGATATTTCCGTTGATGAACATAAGAATTCTATCGACTGCGAATGCGCCAAAGATCAGATAGCCGAGGCAAATCAAGATGATTTTAGTTCTTGTTTTCATGGTAGTGTCTATTTATCAAGTTCGTTATTTTTCAGTTTGCGGTACTTTGTCAGGTAATATACGAATACAAGAACACCGATTACAAAAAGTCCGGATGTCATATAGAAAATGATGTCGAAATCTTTTGAAATCAGGCGTGGAATGGCAATCGCCATCAGAGTAAGTATCGAAAGTCCTACACCTCTTAGATTGCCACGAAATTCTTTTTCTGTGTGATTTTTCATAGCTACATCTCCTTTCTGAATTTCTTAAGGTCATTAAAATAGATGGCAGCCCATAGAATGGCGAAGATAAGAAGTATGATTCCTCTAACGATATTCCTTTCATCATCAATGAATTCCAAGATAGAAAGCACTAGCCATCCAAGGGCAATGATCAGTGTACTGAGTCGCCCGAATTTGTGGGATTTCGGTTTGTTCATTGTTTTATGTATTTGTTTATACTTGTTGCGGTTATGGTATAAAAGAAGCGTGAACTGTTATGCTACAACCAGTTCGGAGGTCCTGAGAAAACCTTGTGTACAGATGCAGTAATGGCAGCCCACGCTATAACGCGAGAACTATCATGCCATCCTTGTACACACATAGAAATTTCTCAGGTTTCCAAACTACAAGATAAGCATAACGCTTCGTCTTTTATTCGTATGTATTGATAGTCAGCTGACCACCAGTGACAAATATAGGAAAATCTCTTAAATATTGAAAGTTTTTAATATGGCTTTTGTCTTGGTTATAGTCAAGCAGCACTAGAACTCGCCAAGTCTTTTAACAATGCTTCAATAGGCGGGAAGTTTTGGATAATACTTGTACCTTTGTAGTCAAAACTAAGAGAAGTATGGATGAGGCGCTACGTATGAATAGCGTAGTTATCTTCTGTTATAATAACTCGAAACTACTTTAAAAACACAAAGAAGACTGCGAGGATGAGGCAGGCAAATGCAGCGATGTGGTTCCACTGGAAGCTCTGTCCCTGAAACATAAACATCACGATAACGGTAAAGACAGTGAGTGAGATAACCTCCTGGATTACTTTGAGCTGCAGGAGATTGAATGCGCCGCCGTTGCCGACAAATCCGATGCGGTTGGCTGGTACGGTGAGGCAATATTCAAAGAAAGCGATGCCCCAGGAAAAGAGTATCACGAGGATGAGCGGCCAGCCGTCGGAAATCTTCATCTCCTGAAGCTTGAGGTGACCATACCAAGCAAATGTCATGAAGATGTTGGATACAACCAGCATCAAGATTGTGAGCGCAGCGTTACCAAACATTGTCTTAAAAATTTAGCGCGCAAATTTAGTAAAATTTGGCTCTATTTAAACAATGCTTCCACTCTTTCTTTTGCGATGATCCTATAATGCGGATCGTAGGCGTCGTTATAGGCTCTGCTGTGATGAAATGCAAGGTTGCCTTCTGCGCTCTCAAGCGCCTGATTGATCATCTCAAGATCCTCTTTATAGCCGGGGATGTCAAACTCGGCTGCGGCCTCTGCGATTGACGGCCAGAGCTCTTTCCATGCCTCGTAGTCTTGAGGTGAGACTGCCTTCGCTCCTGCGATAAATGCTTCGACATAGGCATCGTAGTCGATCTGTCCTGATTTCACAAAGTCCAGAGCCACGCGCACATAGCGCCCTTTGCTGCCTGTGGGCTCAATGGGCTGAGGATCCTTGAGTTCCCCACAGGATTCAAGCTCCTGCCTGAGGTAGGCTTCTGCGGATTCGCGGCTGGCGATGATGTGTCCCGGGCCGAAACAATCCTGATAAAAAGACTTGTATATGTCTTGAAGGCGTATCTCCGGATGCTGCTCCATCATCCCTTGTATGGCGTCTCTGATTTCGCTGTCTTTCTGCTGACAAGAAGTGCATAGCAGGGCACTCAGACAAGTCATTAAAAGTAGAATTCTCTTCATAAAACAGATGGTTAATGTCAAAACAAAGATACAAATTTATTATCTTTGAAGATATCACTATAAAACTATACCCATATGCCAATCCCAAAAATCTTATGTGCCTGTATTCTGGCGTTTGCTGCAAGTTCTTTGCATGCGCAGGAAGTCACATTCTATACACCGACAACTGTCAGGGTAGTAAAGCAAGCCCCTGATACAAGCAAAGATATGAACCTGTCTCTTGTCGTGATTGCAGAGCCTGAAGATGTCAAGGTCTCTGTCAGCAGGAAAGGCTCTGTGATAACCTATAGTTCATCTGCGCTGAGAGTGATCGTTGACGAACGCAACGGACGGCTTACATTTGCCGACAAGGCTGGCAAAGTGCTGCTGCAAGAAGGGGAGATGGCGTTTACGCCGATCAGCGAAGGTCCTGATGTCGGTCGCTATAAGGTGAAGCAGGCATTTGCGCTGGAGAGCGACGAGCCGATTTATGGCCTCGGAATGTTGCAGAACGGCAAGATGAACCAGCGCGGGGAGAACCGGCTGATGATGCAGGATAATACGCAGGATTACAGCCATTTCTTCCAGAGCATCAAGGGCTACGGCATCTATTGGGACAACTATTCGCCGACTCAGATCAGCGACGGTGCAGAGCTTGCGCTTGAGTCGCAGGTGGGCACAAAGGTTGACTATTATTTTATGTATGGTGGTGATGCCGACGGCGTGATCAAGGAGATGCGCAAGTTGACAGGTAAAGTGCCGATGCTGCCATTGTGGACTTATGGCTTCCATCAGAGCCGCGAGCGATACAAGTCTTCTGCGGAATTTAAGGAGGTAGTTGATACATATAGAGCACTGCGAGTGCCTTTTGACGGCATTATTCAGGATTGGCAGTATTGGGGAAACAACTACCTCTGGAACGCAATGGAGTTTCTCAATGAGGGCTTCACTGATTATAAGCAGATGATTCAGCACGCTCACGATGCAAATGCGCACATGAGCATCAGCATCTGGGCGAGCTTCGGACCGGAGACCAAAGGTTATAAAGAGTTGAATGAAAAGGGCTTGCTCTATAGTTTTGAGACATGGCCAAGAAGCGGTTTGCCGTTCTGGCCACCTAATATGGATTACCCTAGCGGTGTGAGGTGCTATGACCCGTTTAGTAAGGACGCCCGCGATATCTACTGGAAGCACTTGTCATACCTCCACGGTCTTGGGATCGATGCGTGGTGGATGGACTCAACAGATCCTGATCATCATAGTTTCAAGGATAGTGATCTTGATGAAGTGCGTCCGGTCACCAATCCGGCTACCGGTGAAGATTTCTCGACATCTTACCGTTCGGTGCGCAATGCCTTCCCGCTCTGCACAGTGGAGGGTGTCTATAATAATCAGCGTCAGGTGGATAGCAGCAAGCGCGTATTCATCCTCACGCGAAGCTATTTTGCCGGCCAGCAGCGCACAGGTGCCAATACCTGGAGCGGCGATGTGGGCTCTTCGTGGAAGGACTTCCGCAATCAGGTGCCTCTGTGCCTGAATTATACGCTGACTGCCAATCCTCACGTCAATACGGATCTGGGCGGCTTCTTTGCCAATTCGTATAATCGAAGTCATGCGGATAATTCGGCTACCCGAAATCCTCTTTATCAGGAGCTTTATGTGCGCTGGATGCAGTTTGGCGTGTTTAATCCTATGATGCGCAGTCATGGCACTGAGGTAGTCCGTGAGATTTATCATTATGGAGAGCCCGGTGATCCTGTATATGAAGCGCTTCTGGGTGCAATCAAGCTGCGTTATGAGATTCTGCCATATGTGTATAGCCAGAGCTGGCAGGTGAGTGAGCACGATGATTCATTTATGCGCGCATTGATGATGGATTTTAAGTCAGACAAGAACACCTGGGATAATAATCGTGAGTTTATGTTTGGTCGCGCGTTCCTGGTGGCACCTGTGCTTGATCCTCTTTATACTCCTGAGCGTCACGACAACGGCAAGCTTTATCGAGAGGGGTATAAGACAGACTGGACTGCTGAGAAGCACTATGATGTATATCTTCCTGCAGGTGCTGACTGGTATGACTACTGGAGCGGTGAGCAATATGCTGGCGGTCAGACAATTGCGGCAGCAGCTCCACTGAGCCGAATGCCTCTTTATGTCAAGGCCGGAAGCATCGTGCCTCTGTGCAAGGAGGATGTGCAATTTGCTGCTGTTTCTGATTGGAAGAAGCTCACGCTTGCTGTTTATCCTGGCACAAATGCAGAATTCTGCCTCTATGAGGATGAGGGCGATAATTATAACTATGAGAAAGGGGAGTATAGCACTATCTCATTGAAGTGGAATGATCGCAGCCGCACTCTGAGCATAGGGGAGCGCAAGGGTGGTTTTGCTGGGATGCTTTCAGAACGTACTTTTGTTGTGACTCTTCCTGATGGCAGCAGTAAGACTGTGGAGTATAATGGTAAGGCGATTAAGCTTAAGTTTTAAAATAGTTTGATATATGATTGATTTTCAGAACGGTGGAGTGTATAAACTCAAGAAAGTAGATGCGACAAAGTTTGATAAGGAGTTGGCGGAGTTGATGGTTGCCGGGGAGACTGTTATCGGTGCTTATCAGGATATCAGGGATCATGTGGTGTTTACCGACAAGCGCGTGATCGCCGTGAATACTCAGGGGATTACGGGCAAGAAGAAGGCTTTTACTTTTATGCCTTATGCCAAGGTCTCTGTGTTTTCCATTGAGACTGCCGGGACTTTTGATATAGAGAGCGAATTGCAGCTCTATTATAGCGGCGTGGGTAAAATCACCTTTGAGTTCAGAGGAAATTCTGACATCAAGGAGATCGCCAGAATCATCTCGCAGTATGCGTTAAGGTAGTGACCTCCTCAATCGGAATCTGGAGGATTTCAGAAATCTGCTCTGCGCTCATCCCGGAAGAAAGCATTCTCTTGACTATAGTTGCCCTCTCTATTTCTCTACCTTCCACTCTACCTTCCGCTCTTCCCTCGGCTCTACCAATCTCTCTACCTTCTTCTTTGGCATATTCAATGGTATTTTTGTAATCTGAGACAAACATAAGCGAGTTCTTGTATAGTTGATATTCGTTTGTGTCAAAATTAGCAAATTTTGATAAATCATACAATCTGGTCAAAGAATTCTCATTGAAATTGGATGGCTTGTCCTTGAGTTTGTGCATGTTCCTCATTGAGAATACCCACTTCTCTAACTCAGAAATGCATTGATCTGCCTGCGCAGAAAATCTTGGAAGTTCAATAAAAATATATCTCTGCAGATTAGTCATTAGTTCTCCTGTGGTCGTCTCCTTGAGCATATACTCTGAAATGTATTCTCCGGCAGGAAAGTCATCTTGATGCTGCAGCTCAAAATTGATAAATGCGATGAAGATAACAGGATTAAGGGCATAATTCCACTCTTTGTTGTTAAGTTTGGCTTCGCTGTTGGCAGTGTTAGCTTGATGATTAACTGCTAAAGAGGAATAGTATAAACTTCTGTCAATGAAATGCTTCTGCCTTGCGAGCTGCATCTCTACAATAAAAATCTCTCCGTCTTTTGACTTGCATTTGAGATCATATATTGCTTTGCGCTCATTGGGACTATTACCAAGAGTTTCAGTGGATTGGTACTCTAAATCGGCCACTTCAATATCTGTAAGTACCATATTTAGAAAACTTAGAAGGACATCTTTATTACCATAGACACGCTTAAACATGTAATCGGTAAGAAGATTGGCAAAGACGCTACCCTGAGCGTCATGATTAGAAATAAAGTTTGGTTTCATAATTTAAGTTTTTTTCATCGCAAAGATAATTACAAGTTTTTAACTTATCCTAAGATTAATCGTTTAATTGTATCGGCTCATAGTTCTTTTAATTGTTGAATAAAGTGAGTAATTTTGTTTTGAGCTAAATATAAATAAAGCATGAAATCACAGAAAGAGATAGTTTTAGATAATATTCTTCGTCAGAGAGTCAAAGAAATGGTGGAGAGTTTTTCTCCTGAAGATGATCTTCCATTGAGATTGTTGGATGAACTCCTTAATAATCAGGAGGCTAAAGCCGTTCAGGACTACGCCAATACAGTCTCAATAACAAGACTGGGCTTCAATGATCATGGTCCTGTGCACATGAGGATTGTCTGCAAAAACGCAATGAAGATACTTAAAATAATGCATCAGGCAGGAGTGCAGACAAGTCTGGAACAAGAGGGCAGCGGCTCGTTTTCAGATAGCATGTCAGCGGTAATCCTTGCATCCTTCCTCCACGATGCCGGGATGGCAGTAGGTAGAAAGAATCATGAACTATATTCCGGTATACTTACCTATGAGCTAATAAAGAAGATACTTGAAAAGGTATTGCCTGGAGATAGCAATATTGTCAGAAGAGTTGTCATCAGTTCGCTGGCGCTTGAAGGAATCGTGGGGCACATGGCCACCAATCCTATACACTCAATTGAAGCAGGACTTATCCTTGTTTCTGACGGATGTGATATGACAAAAGGCCGGGCGCGCATCACATTGGAAAGCAACAACCGACCTAAGGAAGGTGATATTCACAAATACTCTGCTTCAGCTATTGATAGTGTCAAGATACTACCAGGCACAGAAAAGCCGGTGCATATAGAAGTGTCTATGAGCGGTCTTGTCGGGTTCTTCCAGGTGGAAGAGGTCCTGATTCCTAAAATTCACGCCAGCACCATTCATCAGCACATTGAGCTCTATGCCGGAGTCGTCGGAGAAGATATGAAGAGATATCTTTAGTGACTAGTCATCAAGGTCCACTACTTTATATTTGTTGTTAAACTTGAGCTCGAGTCTGTTGGAGAGCTTGACTTCGTGTGAGTTCCAGTCCACCTCATATCCAAGGATACTTGCGTCAGGATAGAAGCCTTTGACTGCCTGGATGATCTGGATAGGGATGATGCCCTCAGGGATGCTGGCATTTTTGGACTCGATCTTCTCTAGCTTACCCTTGTGAGAAAACTGCATCATAACGCCATTGACAAGAGCTACGTGGTAGTCTGGAGCAATCAGGTCGTCGTCTACAGTTGCAAAGGAAACCTTGTCGTTAGGATAGTACTTGTTGATAAATGCCTGTGCTGCCTCAGGAAGCTGTGACAGCATCACAGGTCTATCGTCTGCTCTAAGGTTTGAAAGTGATACAAGAGCTATAATCACTGAAATAATAATTCTTTTCATATTCATGCGTTTTTAAAGATTAAACAAATTTCTTAATGCAAAATAAATGCACGATTCTGAAAAGAAACTGAAATTTTGAAAATTTATTTAGACTTTTTCAAAATTACACAGAAAGTGTGATGCCCATCCTCAAACTCATAATTCACTTCAAGACCATTATTGGCGCAGACAGAATACACCAGCGCGAGTCCTAGTCCTGTCGCTCCTTCTTTGCGCCCTGAAGGCTGGTAAAACCTTCTGAAGATCATATCTTTGTCCAGAGAAGATGCACCCGGATTGCTGATGGAAAAACCTGATTGCCAGCTTCTTACTACGATATTACCTCCTTGTGCTGTGTAGGCGAAAGCGTTTTTTACAAGATTTCCGACGAGTATGGATGCCATCTGCTCGTCAATTAAAATGGTGCAGCTGTCGGTCTCTGGCAGGTCAACATGGATATTCTTATGACCATAGATCTCCTGATGAAGCTTGATGCTGTCATGAAGCATCAAGCTTAAATCTATTTCAGACCTTTGAGGAAATTGGCCATTTTCAATCTTTGACAACAGCAGAAGTGTTTTGTTGAGTTTTACCAGACCACCAAGGCTTCGGTGGATCTTGATGAGTTCAGTTGCAATCTCCTCATTTAGATCCTGCCTGTCAAGGAGCATCTCTATGCGATTGCTGCACACTGCAAGAGGTGTCTGTAGCTCGTGAGAGGCATTGCCAATAAAGATCTTGCGTTCTTCATATTGCTTCTCGATGCGCCTGACGGCCTCTTCGAGCGTGGATGCAAGCTTGCGGAATTCGACTATGTCGGTATCGGATGGGACATCGGGTGCCGGAAGGCCCGGCTCATATCTATCAATCCATGCAAGCAGCTTGTACAGCGGCTTCATATTGTAATTTAGTGCAAGGATGCTGATTGCAATGAGGGAGAGGAGGAGTACTGCAAATAGTATGATTGTCCACCATAATACATGCTCTACAAGCACTTCCTGCTCAAATGTAGGAAGAGAAACCGTCAGTCTGAGGAAATTACCTTGACCATCTTGGAAAACCTGTCTCCTGATCCTAGAGCTTGCAAAATTCTCCTGACTTCTAAGAAAAGCTTCCGCTTCGCCATATTGGACAGCTTCAAGAGAAGCAGCCTCTTCTGCTGTCAGACTCTCGATATGATATGTATTATATGCCCCGTTAAATCTTTCCGGGAGCTCTTTGCCGGAAAGTAGCCTCATGATGATTTCGTCTGAGTAATCCTTGAGGATCAAGTCTGTATCGGCATGAATCTTTTGAGACATGGTCCTGTAGGATAGCCATCCCCATAGTCCAAGTGCAAGAACCAGAGGGATCATGAAAGTGAGGATGATCTTATAGACTAGTTTCATGGTGTAATCAGTTTATAGCCAAAGCCGTAGATCGAGCGTATCTCGATAGCGGCACCCGCCTCCTCGAGCAGTGACGACCCCCAGTCGCGCATGCGACCCAGGGCATGCACCTTGTCGAG
>CALEJC010000047.1 GCA_937898205.1 uncultured Bacteroidales bacterium | reverse complement strand
GGTGTGCCTATCGGCGAGTATAAGTTTGAAAACTGGACCAATGAGGACCTTTATTCCTACCGTCCTGCTCTTGCCTATACCCTTTATAACATGAAGCAGCTCTTCCCTGATGCAGAGATACATTTCATCCTCAACTCGGAGCTCAAGGAGTCAATCGATGTTTCCACCAAGACAATCTGCGAGTTCTATGGCATCAACTGCATCGAGCTCTCTGATAATGTGCATAAACTTGCCGGCCATCCTTCGATTGCAGGCATGAAGACTATTTGTGAGGAAGTGCTTCCTCATGTGAAATAATGGATAAAGCAAAACTTACTTTTTTAGGCACAGGCACTTCCCAGGGAGTGCCTATGATTGCTTGTGATTGCCAGGTGTGCAAGTCCCAGGATCCCAGGGATAAGCGCCTGAGGTCAAGCGTTTTTGTTGAATATAAAGGACTTAGCGTGCTTGTTGATGCGGGTCCTGATTTCCGTACACAGATGCTCAGGCAGGATATCAGGCACATCGATGCAATCCTTCTGACGCATAATCATAAGGACCATACCGGTGGACTTGACGATATCAGAGCCTACAACCTTGCAGAGCGTCATCCTGTCAATATCTACTGCGAGGCCTATGTGGAGAAGACCTTGCGCCACGAGTATGGATATGCTTTTGCGGAGAATAAATATCCCGGCTCTCCCGAGTGGAGAGTCCATGTGATCGACTCTTCAAGGCCATTTGAGATACATTCCAATTCGACAGAGGAAGTGCTGATCTGGGAGAGAGGTTTCGGCTTCAGACATTATCCTCCTGAGTCGCCCTCAGCGGCAACTGCCGAGATAGTCCCGATCCAGGGTTATCACCTGTCTGATGAGACTCTTTCTGTCCTTGGCTATCGATTTGGCAATATTGCCTACCTGACAGATATCAAGCACATCAGAGAGTCGGATTTTGAGAAGCTCAAAGGCTTGGACTACATCACTTTAGGATGTGTGAAGAAGGACGAGCACCGCTCTCATCCATCGCTTGAGCAGTGTTTTGAATTTTTTGAGAAGGTGGGAGCAAAGCGCTCCTACATCACCCACCTCTCACACCTTCTTCCTCCTTATGTGGAGCTTGAGAAGATGCTGCCTGAGGGGGTTTATCCTGCCTACGACGGTCTTGTCTTGGAATAAAAATCAGAGTTCTACTTCTACGATCTGTCCCACAAGGGATGGATCGTATGGTTTTTCTACGCGGATATAGTTGCCGCTGTAGCCTTCCATCATGCCACCCCTGACGGTGGATTCAAACAGCACCTTCTCCTTGATGCCGGCATGTGCCCGGCGGAACTCGTCATGCAGTCTGACACACAAATCTTCGAGCACTGCAACCCGGCGTTTCTTCTCTTGCTCGGATACCTGCCCCGGCATTTCTGCGGCAGGAGTGCCCGGCCTTCGCGAATAAGGGAAGACGTGGATAAATGCAGGGTGGATCTTCTCGATGAAGCTGCGGGTCTGCTCGAAGCTGCTTTCTGTCTCTCCCGGAAGACCGACCATTACATCGATGCCAAAGAAGACTTTCGGCTTGCCCGGACCCTCCATCGCTGCGCGTATGTAATTGATTTTGTGCTCAAAGTGTGCAGTGTCGTATTTGCGCCCCATCCTTGACAGCTGCTCGTCGGTGCCTGTCTGCAGCGGGATGTGGAAGTGCGGCTGGAATTTGGTGCCTGAGGCAATCCAGTCGATG
>CALEJC010000046.1 GCA_937898205.1 uncultured Bacteroidales bacterium | reverse complement strand
ATCAACTCTATCATCAATAATAAGCGGAACATTATATTTTTTTGTTATTCTATGAACCTTTTCTGCAAGTTCTATATATTCTTTTGTTGTTTTTTCTTATTGTCGTATGTTTCGCGAATCTCGTTTACGAGCTGCCTGAAGTAGGCTTTGCCTGTTTCTGCGTCGAGCTTGAGCCATCTGTCGATGATCTTGATCTTGGCAACAATGGAGAGGATGAGGTCAAGACTGAAGACCTCCATGGCGGATAGCTCGTCTATCACCTCCCACATCTTGTCATCAAGGGCTTTCTCTCTCTTCACGATGTCCCTGTTGCCAAATATGGACATGATTTCGTCGGCATATTCAAACTGAGGGTTTTCCTTGTCCTGATCGAGGATGAGTATATCAGTGCCTGCAGGTCTTTCCAGCGCATCATTGAGATAACTTACCTTGCAGTTGCGCAGCCCTAAGTCAAAACTGAAGTACTCTCTGATGAAGCGACAACTGCACTGCAGAGCCTTATTGTAGAAGTCTGCATTGAGATTGTCTGCCTGATAGCCGGAAAGAAAGAACTCAAATAAGTCCAAATCTTTTTTTGAGAGCTGTTCCTTGATTTCCTCGATTATACAATCTGTGTCCAGATGCTGTGAAGAGTCGACTTGGATATTGGGCAGAGAGGCAATTATGTATTCATAATTATTCATCTCCAAACTCTATCCAAAAAGCAGTTTCTTTGTCACGGGTCTTAGATACTCTGCGATGAGCTCCTTGAAACTCTCGTCTGTGAGATTGACAAACCAGCTTCCATCCTTTGGCCCGATTGTAAATCCACCCTGGATCTTCTTGGAGAATTCAGCTTTGACTTCAGACTTAAGAGTCTTGCTCAACTCGCTGCTGACCCAGGCTTCAAGCTCGTCCTTGAGTGTTGCCGGAAGGATGAGGCTGAGCTCAAGCGACTGCTCGGTCGTAAACTTTTTAGCAACAGTGAGGATGATCTCTTTGATAAATGCACTGTCGGCAAGGCTGGATTTTACCTTCTCGGAAATTGTGGCATCTACAAGCAAGTTCTCGATGTCCTTCTTTGTGGCCTGAAGACTCTGCTCGCTGGCCATCTTGATGTCAGACTCTGCCTTGCTCTTGAGTTGGTCTGCACTTTCTTGTGCTTTGGCAACAATCTGCTGAGCCTCCGCCTTGGCTGCTGCGACTATCTTTTCGGCGTCGCTTTGTGCCTTGGCGAGGAGCTGCTCAGCGTCCTGCCTGCCTTTTGAGAGACCTTCGTTGTATAGTCTCTCGGTGAGTTCCTGTAACTTGTTATTCATAAATGTGTAGTTATTGTCTTTAGTGTCATTTTGCTGCAAAATATTAGCCAAGGAATCCAAGGAGGATACCTGCAGCAACTGCAGAGCCGATTACTCCGGCTACATTTGGAGCCATCGCGTGGGTGAGCAAGTGGTTGCTCGGATCTGCCTCAAGTCCCACAACTTCAGATACACGCGCGGCATCAGGTACTGCAGAAACACCGGCGTTACCGATGAGTGGGTTAATCTTTTTGCCCTCTGGCAGGAAGAGATTCATAAATTTAGTGAAGGTTACTCCGAAGAATGTGGCGACTACAAACGAGATCAATCCAAGTCCGAAGATTTTGATTGAAGTGTCTGAGAGGAATACATCAGCTTGAGTCGATGCACCTACTGTCAGACCTATGAGGGTAGTCACGATGTCAATGAGAGGACCGCCTACTGTTGTGGCAAGTCTCTTGGTTACTCCGCTTTCCTTGAGCAGGTTACCGAAGAAGAGCATACCTAGAAGAGGCAATCCCGATGGTACGATGAAAGCTGTACAGATGAAGCCGATGATAGGGAAGATGATCTTTTCCCTTTGAGAAACGGTTCTTGGCTTGCGCATCCTGATGATTCTCTCTTTCTTGGTTGTGAGCAGTAGCATGATCGGCTTCTGAATCACAGGCACCAGCGCCATATAGGAGTAGGCTGATACGGCGATAGCACCCATCAGTTCCGGTGCCAGTTTAGAGCTGAGGAAGATGGCGGTAGGACCGTCTGCTCCACCGATGATGCCGATGGCGCCTGACTCTGCGGGAGTGAAGCCCATGTGCATGGCGACTACATATGCTCCGAATATTCCTATCTGTGCCGCAGCTCCGATAAGAAGGAGACGAGGTTGTGAAATCAGTGAGGAGAAGTCTGTCATAGCTC
>CALEJC010000045.1 GCA_937898205.1 uncultured Bacteroidales bacterium | reverse complement strand
CCTTTGCCTTGAACTGGTCGCAAAGCATCTTGAGCTCATCAGCTGTGATGTCTGTATCAGAAGCATAGCCCTTAGACTCCTTGAACTCTGTCATCATGCGGTCAAGCTGCTGGCGGATACCCTGACCATCAGCAGGCTCGATGCCCTCCGCCTTCTCCATCACAACGTCTGAATACATCATGATGAGACGACGATATGAATCATATACAAAACGTGGGTTACCGGTCTTCTCGATCATACCAGGGATGGTCTCAGAACAAAGACCGATGTTGAGGATAGTATCCATCATACCTGGCATTGAACTTCTGGCGCCGGAACGGCAGCTCACGAGAAGTGGATCCTTTGCGTCACCAAACTTCTTACCCATCTGTTTTTCAGTAGCATTAAGGGCTGCCTTAACCTCCATCTTGAGGTCCTCTGTATAACCACCACCAAGCTCGTAGTACTCTGCACAGCACTCTGTAGTGATGGTGAAGCCTGCAGGAACAGGCATACCAAGCTTGCTCATCTCAGCAAGGTTTGCTCCTTTTCCACCAAGGAGCTCTCTCATTGAGCCATCGCCCTCAGCGGTCTTGCCGCCGAAACAATAAACTCTTTTTTTCATCTGTACCATAAATATTTCGTCTATAAGTTATAATTCTATGTAAAAAACCGTGCCCAAAAGGGTAAAAAACGCGGTCTGCTGGGCAAACCGCGAATTTAGCATAAATTTTTGATTATAGCAACTTTGATGCTAGTTCTGAGAGCTGGCTTCTCTCACCTTTTCTGAGGAAGATGTGCTGGAATATCTTCTGTCCCGCCATCTTGTCTCCAAGGTGGGTCAGACCGTTGGACCACTGGTCGAGATATGGCTGGGCGATCTGGAAAATATCTCCCGTAAACACCATTTTTGTCCCTTCTCCTGCTCGGGTGATGATGGTCTTCATCTCGTGCGGGGTGAGGTTCTGCGCCTCATCGATGATAAAATAGCACTTACCCAGACTGCGTCCACGGATATAGGCGAGCGGCTCGATGAGGAGTTTCTCCTGAGTCAGCATGCTATCGATGCGGAGCGCCTCTTTTGAGTTGGGTCTGAACTGGCTCTTTATGACATTGAGGTTGTCCATCAATGGCTGAAGGAACGGGCTCATCTTGGCTTTCTGATCGCCAGGCAAGAAACCAAGATCCTGGTTGCCAAGGATTACAGTCGGACGAGAAAGGATGATCTGCTCATAATCCTGCTCCTGCTCCAGAGCTGCCGCAAGCGCGAGAAGAGTCTTGCCGGTGCCGGCGCCGCCTGTGAGCGAAACGAGATCGATCTTCCTGTTCATCAGAGCATCCAGAGCCAGCATCTGCTCATCATTGCGCGGACGGATGCCGTAGGCTTCGTGGGATTTGATGCGCACGAGCTTATTTCTGTCAGTGTCATAACGCGCGCAGACAGAGCCTTGATCGCTGCCCTGCCAATGCAGCTTGTAGATCTGGTTGGCAGCAGGCTCCTTACTTGCAACTGCGCTCCAGTCGAGCGTCCCTTCAGGGCCATAGGCAAAGCCTTGAAGCTTCTCCGAAGGAAGGTCCACATGCAGCACCTCTTTCTGTGAGTTTTCAATCTTCTCTTCTTCGAGTTTATCTGTGAGGTAGTCCTGAACCTCCATGCCGGCAGCCTTGGATTTGAGGCGAAGATTTACATCTTTGGTCACGAGGGCGACAAACCTGTCAGGGTTATTGTCTCTCACCCACATGGCAGTCGACAGGATGCGATGATCCTGGATATCGTCAGCAAACATTTCGGCATATTCAGGACTGAAAGGGCGGTTGGGCTCAACCTTGATGCGTCCCAATCCCGGACCTATCTGCAGGCCTTCCGCGCCAAACGACTTGCCGGTAGAAATCTTATCAATAGCACGCATGAAACCTCTTGCGTTGTAGGCAAGAGCGTCGTTGCCTTTTTTAAATTTGTCAAGCTCTTCAACCACAGCAATCGGTATCACGAGGTCATTGTCCCTAAACTTGCGGATGGCCTTGTGATCGTGCAGGATCACATTGGTATCAAGCACAAAAATCTTTGGTTTAGCCATAGTTATGTTATGTTTATGTGTGTCAGTCTTCGCCTTCAGCCCCTTGCATCAGGGACTCAAGGATGGTCTGTATGCCGCTTTTTCCGCTTGAAAAGACATTGATTTCTCCGTTGCCTTTCTTTGGGTGGCCCAAAGGGAAATAAGCGACATCCTGAAGTATCATTTCAGCGTCAAGGTAGTCAAAGTCTATATCGTTGATCTGGATGATGACGCCCGGAACCTCAGAGAAAAGCAATCTCTGGATGTGTTTTTCATTGTAGGCGCGCATGATGTCAGAGACATTGATATCGATGGACAGCTCTGGCCCGAGCATTGATTTGAGCGAAGCCATCAGGCCTCCCCTGCCGACAGTCGCGGCAGAAAGCAGAATCTTGTCTTCGACAAACTCCCGCACAAGCTCATAACAGTCAATGAAGTATTCCGCATCGCCGATTTCCGGAACTGCACCGCTAAGGTTGAGACTCTCTCCGAGAAGAGACCCTCCAAGGCGGAAGTCTGCAGTGTCAAATGGGACATAGACTACCCAGCTGCGGGGGTCCGCCGCCAGCTTTGCCTGGCAGGCGCGTCGCGCCGAGAGTCGGGCGGCAGGGAGTCGGAACGGGTCGCCGACCAAGCCGAACTCGCCCTCAAGCGGGTCCTCGGCGAGGCGCACACGGAAGGCCGCCCGACTCTGGCGGGCCCCCGCGCTGTAGCTATAGCTTCCTAAGCTCAAACCCAAAGCATCCAGGGTCTCTGCCACAGCAGCACATGACTCATAAAAAGCTGCCATAGAGCCCACAGGCTTCTCGTCCCAGCTCCACTTGGCATCTATACACAGATTGCCCAGGCGGAACTCCCCATGCTTCCAGATCGCATCTATCAACGAGCTAAGGATCAAAAACTTAGTGTGTGTAGTAGAAAACGCGAGAGGGTATGTATCCTTGGCAGACAGCACTGTCTCCAGGCACCTTCCCACTTCCAGAGACCGGATATCATAGGCCTTGAACTTAGGCTCCAGAGTCTCATCCACCACCTTCTCTGCAGCTGTCTCGGCCGCACTTCCCCCATCCAGCAATACAGCATCCAGAAGCGATGCAGGAGCAGACTCCTTCTGCACTCCATCAATTATATAGGACTTATATAGGGCAGAGGCCATAGACAAATACAAAAATTTATTACTTTTATACTCGGTTTCTGATAGCAAAACCGAGTGTAAATATAAGTATTTTTGATTTTCAACGCAAAATGCCTAACGATATAGAATAC
>CALEJC010000044.1 GCA_937898205.1 uncultured Bacteroidales bacterium | reverse complement strand
CTTTTGCTGCCACTAACATACCGTGGATGGTCCTATAAATAGTGCATGACCATCCTCGCGTCAAAATGTTATATGGCTGATATGCAGTATCTTACAAAATAAGACTGTGGATGGTCATGCATACAAAAACGGATGGGCCTCGCACGGAACCAGCGGCAGCGTGCCCGGTGTGATTTCAGAGCGCACACCGAGCACGCTATGATTTTTCAATCCTCTGACAATCAATTATATACATTTTGCGGCCGTGCCCGGTGTGTAGCATAAAAACACACCGAGCACGCTATCTGTCATTTTAGGCATATTTAGTGATTATGATTTAATTGGGAGACAAAACAAAGTTTCGTTAAAGATTTTGCTATACTATTTGCGTTAATCAAAGAAATGATTATATTTGCATTAAATTAGAATAATTCAAAATTAAAACAAAACAGATATGTTGAAAATTGGTGATAAGATGCCGGCTTTCCAGGTGGTAGACCAGAACGGCAATATAGTTGATTCAAAGGACCTTGTGGGCAAGAAGACTATCATATATTTCTATCCGAAGGACAATACTCCGGGATGTACTGCTGAAGCATGTTCATTGAGAGATAATTATGAAGCACTTCAGGCACAAGGCTATAATGTGATTGGTGTGAGTAAGGATAGTGTCGCTTCTCATCAGAAGTTTATTGAGAAGTTCCAGCTTCCGTTTACTCTGCTATCAGACAAGAGTACAGAGATGATGCAGGCCTTCGGTGCATGGGGAGAGAAGAAAATGTGTGGCAAGACATGTGTCGGAACTTTAAGAAAAACCTTTATCTTTGACGAGCAAGGCACGCTCACGGAGATTATCGAGAAGGTTGATACAAAAAATCACGCAGAGCAGATCTTGAAATAACAATTTAAAACACAAATAATTATGTTAAGCACTAAACTTCACAACGCTATCAATGAGCAGGTTAATGCAGAGCTTTGGTCAGCATACCTCTATCTTGCTATGTCACTCGATGCAGAGGCTAAGGGATATAAAGGTGTGGCCAACTGGTTCTATGTGCAGTTCCAGGAGGAGCAGGCACACGCTCGCATCTTCATGAACTATCTTAACTCTCGCGATTGTAAGGTAACCCTTCTTCCGATTGCCGAGGTGCCTGCAGAGTGGGATTCAGTATTGGATATGTTTAAGCAGACTCTCCAGCACGAGAAGAAGGTGACTTCTCTCATCAATAATCTTGCGGCTATCGCCAATGAAGATCGCGATTTCGCTTCAATCAACCGCCTCGTTTGGTTTATTGATGAGCAGGTTGAGGAAGAGGAGTCAGCAAGAGAGATGATAGCAGCTGTAGAGGCTGTCGAGGACAATAAATATGGTATGTACATGCTGGATAAGGACCTTGCAGCCAGAGTCTACAATGTCCCAAGTCCACTCGCAACAGCAGCTGAATAGTAATTAGATTACCCCGAGTTCTTTACCCACTTTGACAAATGCGGCGATTGCGCGGTCGAGGTGGGTTTTCTCGTGTGCAGCGGAGAGCTGGACGCGGATGCGCGCCTGACCCTTCGGCACGACAGGGTAGTAGAAGCCGGTGACGAATATGCCTTCCTGCGCCATCTTGGCAGCGAAGTCCTGCGAGAGCTTTGCGTCGTAGAGCATCACTGCGCAGATAGCACT
>CALEJC010000043.1 GCA_937898205.1 uncultured Bacteroidales bacterium | reverse complement strand
CGAGCAAAGCGCAGAAATCATAGACAAGTGGATCGAATGTCCTATCCCCGGCTGCGCGTTTCCTCGCAAGCACCAGGCAGAAATGTTTGACGAACCTCGTTTCAGAGGCGCCGGCACTGCGGTTCCGATCTTCTCGCTTCGCACAAGCGACGACTTCGGAATAGGCGAATTCAAGGACCTTCATCCGCTCATCGATTGGGCAGCCGCCACCGGACAGTGCATCATCCAGCTCCTTCCTGTCAACGACACCACCCGCGATGGTTCCTGGAAGGATTCCTACCCATATAGCCCGATCTCTTCGTTTGCCCTGCATCCGCTGTTTATCAACCTTCAGGCTGTGGGAGTGAAACCAAGCCCGAAGTTCAAGCAGGAGCAGGCACAACTCAATGCACTCAAGGACATCGACTACCCTAAGGTGTTTGCCGCCAAGATGAGATATCTCAGAGGCGCCTACAAGGATCTGGGAGTCAAGGAGATAAAAAGCAGAGCCTGCCAGAAGTTCATCAAAGAAAACGCTTTCTGGCTTGAGGAATATGCGACATTCTGCTCAGACAGAGACCGTTTTGACAAAGAGTTTTATTACTGGGTACAATACCACCTCGACAAGCAGTTCCTCGCAGAGGCAGAGTATGCCCGGTCAAAGGGCGTGCACCTCAAAGGAGACCTTCCTATCGGTGTGAGCGCAGACAGTGCGGAAGGTCACTATCATCCGGAACTTTTCAACCTTGATTCCACTGCAGGCGCACCTCCTGACTACTTCAGCGCCGACGGACAGAACTGGGGCTTCCCGACTTATAATTGGGACGCCATGGCTGTGGATAACTATGCCTGGTGGAAGGCCCGACTTCGCAAGATGGCCACATATTTTGACGCGTTCAGGATCGACCATATTCTTGGATTCTTCCGCATCTGGGAGATCCCGGTAGAAGAGCGAAGCGGCATGTTTGGACACTTCAACCCGGCTCTTCCTTATACTCTTGAAGAGATACAGCAGAGAGGGCTTCCTCTTGAAGGACTCTTCCACGAGGATCCTCGTCATCCCGGTATGTATCAACCACTTATCAGTCCTGCATCAGGCAACTTGCCACAATGGCAGCAGGAGAGTTTCGGCGCGGTGTACAACGACTTCTTCTTCCGTCGTCACAACGATTTCTGGAAGGCCAATGCGATGAAGAAGCTTCCTGAGCTCCTGAGCGCGACAGGCATGCTGGCGTGTGGCGAAGACCTCGGAATGATCCCTGATTGTGTGCCGGAGGTGATGGATAAAGAAAAGATCCTCTCTCTCAAGATGAGGGGCATGGTTGAGGGTGGCTGTAACCCGATCAGCGTGTGTGCTACCTCCAGCCATGATATGGTGACACTCAGACAACAATTTCCAAATGACCTGCACGCCTGGGAAGCTAAGAAACATCTCTTGGAGATGCTGTCTGCGCCTTCTATGCTGGCAATCTTCCCTATCCAGGACTGGCTCTCGATCGACGAGAAGATCCGCCGCAAAAACCGCGAGGAAGAGCGCATCAACGAGCCGGCCAACCCTGAGCACCATTGGAAATTCCGCATCCACCTTGACCTTAATCAACTCAAAGTTGAGGGCAAACTGAATGCGGAAATATGTGGTCTGCTGAAAGACAGCGGTCGTTACAGGACTATTTAGCGATATTCTCGCGCATAGTCGTGTCGGCCTGGATGTTTTTCATGCGATAGTAATCCATGATGCCGAGATTGCCTGTCCTGAATGCCTCTGCCATCGCAAGCGGCACTTCTGTTTCAGCCTCAATAACTTTAGCCTTGGCCTCCTGGGTGCGGGCTTTCATCTCCTGCTCAAGGGCTACTGCCATTGCGCGACGCTCCTCTGCGCGTGCCTGGGCGATGTTTTTATCCGCCTCTGCCTGATCCATCTGGAGCACTGCGCCAATATTCTTGCCCACATCAATATCAGCGATATCGATTGAGAGGATCTCATAGGCTGTGCCGGCATCAAGACCTTTATTGAGCACGAGCTTTGAGATGCTGTCCGGATTTTCAAGCACTGACTTATGTGACTCTGATGAGCCGATGCTGCTGACGATACCTTCGCCTACACGGGCAAGGATTGTCTCCTCTCCTGCACCGCCGACAAGCTGCTTGATATTTGCGCGCACTGTCACACGTTCCTTTGCTATAAGCTGGATACCGTCCTTTGCGACAGCTGTCACAGGAGGAGTATTGATGACCTTAGGATTTACCGACATCTGCACAGCCTCGAACACATCACGGCCCGCAAGGTCAATGGCAGTAGCCATCTGGAATGTAAGCTCGATATTCGCCTTTGATGCCGATACAAG
>CALEJC010000042.1 GCA_937898205.1 uncultured Bacteroidales bacterium | reverse complement strand
CCTGTTACCATGATGGTCTTGCCCTCTACGCGGCCCTTTGAAGCGCCTGCAGCCACCTTGCGGCGGTAATTCTCAACTTCCCAGTTGTCGATGAAGTTGATCTGACGCTTGTTCATAGGGTGCTGTCCGCCGAAGCTCTGAGCATACCATGCTACCTTCACTGCATCATAGAATACATCTGTGATGACCTGTGCGTTCTTTGCATTGTCGCCCACAGCAACAAGGCCGATGCCCTTGATAAGGAGCACCTTTGGTGTGTGTCCGCGCTTTGCTACATAGGCCTCGATCTTCTTCTCAGCCTTCTTCACGAGATCCTCCGGACCTTCGTGGTCGATGTAGATATACTCAGACTTGCAGTATACGATGCCGTCTGGAGTAAATGGAGACATCAATGCGGCAACCTTCTCAGGGCAGCAGATGAAGTTGCTGATGAGAGCGTCGTTGGTAACCTTGAGTGTCTTCACACCACGACCGCCACGGCTCAGAATAGAGCGGAGGGCAGGGATGGTCCCTGAAACGCAATCACAGATCTGAGCTTCTCCTGCAGGAAGTGCCTCAACCTTGCTCTCGATAGTAGAAAGCACATGGTTGTAGATTTCCTCGATGCGCTCGGTAGTGTCTGCGCCCACAAAGATACCATGGTTCTGAAGGAAGATTACCTCAGGCTCGTGACCATTGACTTTCTTGTATGCCTTGATCTTGTCATATACCTTCTTGAAAAGGACATAACCCGGATCGGTATAAGGGATGTAGAGTGCCTCCGGGAAGAGTTCTGCACATACCTGTGCAGCGTTGTTGGCACACATAAGTCCGTTGACAAGGGTAGGATGAAGGTGCACTACAAAAGCAGCTTCCATGCAGTTGTGGAGCGATGTCTCCACAGATGGACGACGATCCTTTGTGATGCAGGCAGCAGCGAGGTCGTTCTTGACCTCTTCCTCTCTCTGAGCGGTGTCGCTGCTATATTTCTTCTCTCCCATAGGGTTGAGCATAGCTCTGCTGAGCACTGCAAAACCATCCTCGGTGATGGTTGCAAGAGCATGTCCGCTGGCTTTGACCCAGAGGTGCTCTGCGTCTTTATAAGAAGTATTGCCGCCTCCGGCGATTACGTAGCGCTCGTCTGAGCCGTATTTTTGAGAGATGGCGATAAGTGACTCGATTCCGTTCATTATAAGATAGTTTTAGTGATGAGTGCATCGCCTTCCTCGACGGTGCTAAGTCCATTTTGATGAGCTGCCACGATGCAAGCGCCTGTGTAGTTGATCTCCTTGAGCTTGTCAGAGAGATCGGCGCAGTTGCTTGTGCGGAGCTTGATAGGCTCAAGGGCAGGAGTGTTGTGCTCTGAACCAAATGTTACAGTGAAGCCCTCGTCCACGAGGTAGCCTGCATACTTCTCAAGAACTTCGGTAGTGTTGCGGGTAGTGATAAACTCGCAAGATTTGAATCCGCGCTTCTTGAGAGTATCGGCACACTTCTGGAGATCCTGCTCAAAATCAGTGAAGTTGCCCTTTGCATCGTCAGCAAGGAACGGGTAGGTTGGGATACCACCTGCTGCCTCGATGATGCGCTGAACGGTCTCCATTGGCAGGAATGCCTTAGGGTCCTCAGCCACAAAAGCAGCACCGCCGCTCTTGAGGAGGTTACCTCTGATCTCGTTTTCTACGGCAGCCGCATTGTGGATGTCGCTCTTGAGAGCTTTTCCGCCAAATACCTGCTCATAGAAGCTGAGCTGTGCAGCTTCGCCGCTGATGTGAGACTCGATGCTGAGTCGGAGAGCCTTGGCGAGATGTCTCTCGCGGATAGAACCGCGTGTGAGTCTCTGCTCTACTTCAGCAAAAGAGATGTTGAAACCGGCCTTGATGGCGTCGAGGTGAGCATTGAGTTTCTCACACATCTTAGCCACCTGGGCGTTGGACTCTGCCTTGACAGCTGCGAGCTGCTCTGCTTCTTTGCCTGAGAGGATGACAGGGTACTTCAAGCCCTTGCCGCTGAGGTAGGTGCGGCCCGGGTTGTTAGGGTCGTTGACTCTCACACCGGCGCTCTGGTCTTCAACATTGAGAGAGATGAACTCTATATTGAAAAGAGGGAAGAGGTGGCGTTTGCCACACTCTTCGCTCCATTCTTTATATCCGTCAAGTGAATAAAAATCATTTATACCAACCACCTTCGCGCCTTCGGCTGCAGCCATGTCGAGTGCCTGGCAGACACCGTCAAATGCGCTGAAAGAATATGGTGTATGTAGGTGGGCGTTGACGTCTACAATCTTCATATTAGATACCCTTCTTAGCTCTGATAATCTGCTGTGCAGAGGTCATGTTGCATACTGGAGTGTAGTCCTTGAGAGGAACCATCTTCTCGTTGATTGCATCAAGGAACCACTCTGGCTGAGGGAAGAATGCATCCTCAAGCTCGTGACAAGGGGTGATCCAGTTGCGTGAACCGAGCACCACAGGAGCTGCATCGAGGTAGTCAAACGCCATATCAGCGATATTTGTAGCGAGGTCATTGAGGAATGAACCACGTGCAGAAGCGTCACCTGCGATGATGATGCGGCCTGTCTTCTTGACAGACTCAAGCACCTTCTCGTAGTTAAATGGCACGAGTGAGCGAGCATCGATAACCTCTGCTTCCATGCCATACTTCTCCTTGAGCATATCAGCTGCCTTGAGAGCGCGATAGAGAGTTGCACCGATAGTGAGGAATGTAACATCCTTGCCGACTCTCTTAACATCAGGCTCTCCCATAGGGATCTCATAGTACTCTGTAGGTACGCCACCCTCGTGGAACTGCTCGCCGATCTCGTAGATTCTCTGGCTCTCGAAGAAGATGACAGGGTCAGTGCCCTGGAGAGCTGAGTTCATGAGACCCTTGGCATCATATGGAGTTACAGGGAATACAACCTTGAGGCCTGGGATGTGAGTACAGAGTGAAGTCCAGTCCTGAGAGTGCTGAGCACCATACTTAGAACCTACAGATACTCTGACAACAACCGGCATCTTGAGGATGTTACCTGACATTGCCTGCCACTTAGGGAGCTGGTTGAAGATCTCATCACCGCAGCAACCGAGGAAGTCGCAATACATGATCTCAGGGATCACACGACCGCCGCACATTGCATAACCGATGGCTGTGCCGATGATGGCAGCCTCAGCGATTGGTGAGTTGAAGAGACGGTGATATGGAAGAGCCTCAGTGAGTCCGCGATATACGGCAAATGCTCCACCCCACTCACGGTTCTCCTCACCATATGCGATGAGAGTAGAATCCTTATAGAAACGGTCAGCGATAGCCTCAAACAAAGCGTCGCGGATACCAAATGTCTTCATCTTGCTGACAGGCTTGCCGTTTTTGTCAACATAGAATCTCTCCTTGCCGGCAATCTGCTTAACTCTTGGGTTGTCCTCGAGTGGCATGAGTACATCTGGCTGAGCGTCACCAAGAGAGTCAACACTCTGGTTAGAGAACATCATCTCGCCGAGAAGCTCATTGTTGGTCTTGAGGTCCATGCGAGGAGAGAGCTCCTCATCGATAGCAAGCTTGTAGCAGTCAAATGTGAGATCCTTAACCTGCTTCTGGATAGCATCGAGAGCAGCCTGATCTGCAACACCGGCTTCGATGAGCTTGTTACCAAATGCTACGATACAATCCTCTTTCTCCCATGCCTTGATCTCCTCAGGAGTACGATATGAAGACTGGTCAGAAGGTGAGTGTCCGCTGTAGCGATATGTAACGACGTCGAGGAGTGCAGGACCCTGCTTAGCCTCAAGAAGAGCCTTCTTTCTGCGGAACGCGTCGATAACAGCGAGAGGGTTGTAACCATCTACGCGCTCAGCGTGCATTGCATCTGGTTTGAAACCTGCACCAAGTCTTGCAGGGAATGTGTAACCCATGGTCTCGCCACGAGTCTGGCCACCCATTGCATACTGGTTGTTCATCACGTTGATGAGCACTGGAAGACCACCCTTCATGTCACCTTCCCAAAGAGTATTGAACTGGTCCATTGAAGCGAAGGTCATACCCTCAAGCACAGGACCACGAGCCATAGAACCATCACCAAGGTTGGCAACTACGATACCCTTCTTGCGGTTAACTTTCTTATAGAGAGCTGCACCCACGGCGATAGAGCCTGAACCACCCACGATGGCATTGTTTGGATAGATGCCAAATGGAGTGAAGAATGTGTGCATAGATCCGCCAAGACCCTTGTTGAAACCGGTAGTGCGGGCAAAGATCTCAGCCATGGCACCGTAAAGAAGGAATCTCTTACCGAGCTCTTTGGTCGAGCCCTCAAAGCCCTTCTTTGCAACTGCTACTGTAGCACCATCCCAGAACTCGTTCATCACCTTCTCAAGCTCCTCGTCAGAGAGGATTTCGATAGAGCGGAGACCCTTGGCAAGGATCTCACCGTGCGAACGGTGTGAACCGAAGATATAGTCGTCTGTGTCGAGAGCATAAGCCATACCTACAGCAGCTGCCTCCTGACCTGCAGAAAGGTGAGCAGGGCCCGGGTTGTTGTATTCAACTCCGTTGTAGCCGCCTGTAGTCTTGACGAGGTTAAGCATGGTCTCAAACTCGCGGATCACAAACATGTCGTGATAGATGCGGAGAAGGTCTTCTTTTGTGAAGTTGCCCTCTGCGAGTTCTTCTTTTACAGTCTTTTTATACTGCATTACAGGCACCTTGGGAAACACGATTTCGTGCTCTTCTGGGCGCAAAACTTCATTAGGATCAATGTAAAGTGATTTTGGCATTGCTTTATATGTTATTGATTATTTAACTGTGAATACTGTTTCTTTGATGATTTCTGCAACTGTAGGGTGAGGGAATACGACCTCCTGGAGCTGCTCTGCTGTCATCTCGGTCTCGATGGCGATACATCCTGCTGCGATGATCTCTGAGCAAGGGTTGCCAAGCATGTGCACGCCGAGCACCTCGTGGTACTTCTTGCCCACGATGAGCTTGCAAAGGCCGTCGCCGCCCTCGTTCTCAGCCACGAAGCGGCCGGAGTAAACCATAGGGAGCTTGATGACTTCATATTCCTTGCCGCTGGCCTTGGCCTGCTCCTCAGTGATACCTACGCCTGCAACCTCAGGGTTTGTGTAGACAACACCAGGGATGGCGTCATATCTCATGCGGTCTTTCTTGCCAAGGATATTGTTGATGGCTACCTCGCCCTCACGGCTGGCAGTGTGTGCAAGCATTGAGAAGCCTGTCACGTCACCTGCTGCATATACGTTAGGGATGTTGGTGCGCATCTGCTCGTCTACCTTGATGCCCACAGGCTTGCCGGCTTTGTTTTCAGCATAAGCGACGCCGAGGTTCTCAAGGCCGAAGCCCTGAAGCTGAGCGCGACGACCCACAGACACAAGGATCTTGTCTCCGCTCACGCGGCAAACCTTTCCGTCAGGGTCTTCATAAACGACAGTGTTGCCCTCGATGCCGGTAACCTTGCAGCGGAGGCAGAACTCGATGCCGCGCTTTGCATAGATCTTCTGAAGCATTGAGCTGATCTCGTCATCCATAGGACCAAGGATCTTAGGAAGCATCTCGACAACAGTTACCTTGATTCCAAGGCTGTTGTAGAATGCGGCAAACTCCATACCGATCACACCGCCACCGATAACTACGAGCTCCTTAGGCTGCTCCTTGAGAGAGAGGATCTCACGGTTGGTCACGATGACATCGCCGGCTTCCTTGAGACCAGGAATCGGAGGTACAAAAGCCTCTGAACCTGTGCAGATGAGAAGGTTGCGTGCAACATAGCTCTCGCCGCCGGCATTGATTGTGATGCCTTCTGCAGAGCGACCCTGGATCTCAGCGTGCTCAGCGACAACCTGCACCTTGTGAGCCTTCATCTTGGCTTTTACGCCTGCGACGAGCTTTTTCACAACTTTATCCTTGCGCTCTACGATCTCGCTATACTTGTACTCAGGGTTCTGAACATACACTCCATAGTGATCACCCTGCACAGCATAGTTGTATACCTTTGCGCTGTAGAGGAGAGTCTTGGTAGGGATGCAACCCTCATTGAGGCACACGCCACCAAGAGACTTCTTCTCAAAAAGAACTACCTTGAGGCCGGCTGCTCCGGCTCTCTCTGCGGCCACATAACCACCGGGACCGCCACCGATAATTGCTACATCAAACATTATTGCGTTGTTTCTTAGAATTCTACGTCAAGTGTTTCAATCTCGATAGCAACCTGCTTGAGGAACTTGGTTGCTTCGCCACCGTCGATTGCGCGGTGATCATATGAGAGCGAGAGGCTGAGATATGGCACAAATGCATATACGCCGCTGCCGAGGTCCTTAGGACGTGCAGTGATTGTGCCCACGCCGAGGATAGCGCTCTGAGGCACGTTTACGATCGGAGTAAACCACTCTACGCCGTAGCCGCCGAGGTTGGAAACTGTAAATGAAGCAGCCTCGCTGGCGAGGAGGTCAGGGTTGATGCTGCCCTTCTTGCAGTCGTCAGCAACCTTCTTGAGGCACTTGCTCAAACCTGTGATGTTGAGGTTTTCTGCGTTCTTTACAGCAGGAACCATCAAGCCACGCTCTGTGTCCACTGCGAGACCGAGGTTGACTGTATTGAAGATGCGCATTGCGTCGCCGAGGCAGTGAGAGTTGACATTAGGGAACTTCTGGAGAGCCTTGACAACAGCATAGCACACGAGGTCGTTGATTGTGACGTTAGTGTCGATGCGACCTTCCTCGAGAGCTTTCTTTGCTTTCTTTCTGAGGGCCTGAAGTCTGCGGGCGTCTGCGCCGAGCATGTGAGTGAGCTGTGATGAGTTCTGAAGCGAATTGTACATCGACTTGGCGATGAGCTTGCGCATATTTGACATCTTCTCAACTCTGAACTCTTCGCCTTCGCCTGCGATGTTGGTGTGGTTAGGCTGACATTCCTTGAGGTCAGAAGCCTTCACCATGCCGGCGAGACCTGAACCTGTTGCAGGAGCTGCAAGGCCACCCTGAGCAGCCATTGCCTTTGCGAGACCTGTCTTAGGGCAAGCGGCGGCAGCGATCACATCGCGCTCGATAATGCGTCCGTAAGGGCCGGTGCCTGCAACCTGAGCTGTGTCAACTCCCTTCTCCGCAGCGAGCTTGCGTGCTCTAGGAGAAACCGGTGCGCCAGCTACAACCTCTGCCTGTGGTGCCTGTGCTTCTACTGCTGCAGGAGCGGCTTCCGCTGTAGGAGCAGCAGCCGGAGTTTCAGCAGCCGGACCCTCACTTGCGCCCTCTGGTGCAAACTGAGCGAAGTCTTCGCCTTCGTTGCCGATAACCATAACGTTGGTAAGAACTGGGATCTCGTCGTTGTCTGCAAAGAAACATGCGAGCACAGTACCT
>CALEJC010000041.1 GCA_937898205.1 uncultured Bacteroidales bacterium | reverse complement strand
AGTTGGTTTAGTTAATGTAGGTACCGAAGAGGAAAAAGGAAGTGATTTGGCAAAGGCAGCGCATCTTTTGACGCCGACTGCCCCGAGTCAAGCCCCGTCCTGCAGCTTGTCTGCGACGCCGACGCGGGCATCCAGCTCCCGGAGGGCGCAGAATTTACATTTGCCCTCAAAGACTCAGACCTGAAATTTGGCAACTGGAAGCGCACATTTGGACATCTTGTCGCAGAAAATGAGTAAATTCGCTGTCCGTTTATAAAAACTATGTCTATGATCAAGTCTATGACCGGCTACGGCAAGGCCGAAGCAAAACTCAGCAATGGCACACTGACCATTGAGATCCGCACCCTCAACTCCAAGAGCGCAGAGATCAATCTCCGCTCGTTCCTCCTGCCTAAGGACAAGGATCTGGAGATCCGCCAGAGGATTGCCGCACGCCTGAAGAGAGGCAATATCGATGTCTTCCTGACATGGGAGGGCTGCGCTGCCGACGCCGCCAAAGAGATCAATCTGGACATCGCACGCAGCTATTTTGCGCATAGCAGCGAGCTCGCACGCGAGATGGGCGTCGATCCGGCTTCGCCTGAGCTGCTGTGCTCTATCCTGAGGATGCCGGACGTGGTGGAGACCAAGAAAAGCGATATCGTCAGCGACGAAGAGTGGCCGCTGGTGAGTGCGGCATTTGACTCATGTCTTGATGCGGTGGAGAGTTTCCGCAGCACCGAAGGCGCTTCGCTTTATGCCGACGTGACTTCGCGCATCGCCAATATCCTCGCGCTTTATGACGGAGTGGAGAGCTACGAGAGCCAGAGAGCCGAAGCTGTGCAGGAGCGCATCCGCAAGGCTGCCGAAGAGCTGGGTGTCAAGCTCGACAAGGAGAGGTTTGAGCAAGAGATGATCTTCTATCTCGAGAAGTATGACATCAACGAGGAGAAGGTGCGTCTCAGACAGCATTGCAAATATTTCATGGACACAATCGACGGAGAGGAGATGCCAGGCAAGAAGCTCGGCTTCATCATCCAAGAGATTGGTAGAGAGATCAATACGACCGGCTCAAAGGCCAACCACGCAGAAATACAAAAGCTCGTCGTTCAGATGAAAGACGAGCTCGAAAAGATGCGTGAGCAATCTATGAATATTCTCTAGGCTTCCTTCTTGGCTTCTGCCTTAGGAGCCTTCTTTACGATTTCAGCGGCAAGCTTGTCAAACTCCTGCTCGGATATCATCTTGCAGGTGCCGTTGATCTGTGCACCCATCTCAACCTGGATCTTGCGCACAAAGATATTGCCGTTGACGACTGCAAGGTTTTTGATCGAGAGGGTATCCTTGACATAGATATCACCGTCGATCTTGCCCCACATGTCAAGGTTGGTACAGAGCAGGCTGCCAGACATAACTGCGGTCTCACCTACAACTATTCTGCCTTCAGAGAAGACAACTCCGTCCATCGCGCCGTCCACGCGTATG
>CALEJC010000040.1 GCA_937898205.1 uncultured Bacteroidales bacterium | reverse complement strand
AACAGATGAAGGAACTTCTTCCGAAGCAGACTACCCTCTTCGTAGTCGGTGCCGGTCATCTGCCGGGAGAATACGGAATGATCAATCTGCTTCGTGAGGCCGGATACAAGGTTAAACCTGTGAAGAAGTAACAAAGGAATAACAACATGAAACTAATGAATCCTCTATATCCAATCTTTAAGAGATTGATCGTTGCCCTTTTATGCCTTACCGCTGTAAATGCAGCAGTGTCATGCGAAGGCTATGACGATTATGTCAAGAATCTGAAATTTGAGGAACAAGCTTTGGATAAGCACGAATGGCAGAAATACAAGCAACTTACTAAAGACGAAGCAAAGGCAGAATGGGAGTCATTCCTGAGCGACATCATCACGAACTTGTCCCTATGACTACTGACGAGATTATCCATTGGATTGAGGGCAAAAGTGTGGGAGAAAAGACTTGGAAATAGAATTTGAAAGACAGACATATCTCCACAAAAAAGGTTCACAGCAAAACTGTGAACCTTTTTTGGTGGAGATGGAGGGAGTCGAACCCTCGTCCAAACAAAGTCCCAAATAGCTTTCTACACGTTTATTCTTTCTTTAATTGTCGGCACTCAGTCTGCCGAAAGACAGGCCAACTGAGGCTTATTCTCTAAAACTTAACAGAGCTTAGAGTCATCTGCCCTGCGCATCCGGTTTGAATTGATACCCCTTGATCCAGGCAGAACCGGCCTAAAGCTGGAGGGATATACGTCAGTGCCGCAGCCTTGGCGGCTCTGATAAATGCTCAATCTCTTGGAGATTAGCAAGCGTATGAATAGTTATAGTTGCCAGTTATGGCTTGAAGACTGGGGTTTACGGGCCAATCTCCTACTCCCGACGTGCTTACCATCCAAAATCAGTGCTGTCAAAACCAGAACATCCCCAGATAGTTAGTCCTCTATACAGATGCATAGAGGACCACAAAGATTGCAAAATTTCAGGAAAATTCCCAAAATATATCCAGAAGACTACTGCTTCTTGCCGTTTACAACCACATTCTTGACCTTAAATCCCTTGACATACTCACGATGGAACTCAGGATGCTCGGCCTTGATGTTCATGTTTTCAAATACAAAATTACTCATCTCAAACTGAGACTCATCCTTCTTGGTATTGAAGAAATGTTTGCACTCAAGATTGATATTTCGCATTGTGATATGGTCTGAGTATGACTTAGGGATATCCTTTCTGCCCTTGAGATCATAGAACTGAGTCCAAGGATATACATAAATCATATTATCAGCATTACCCTCGATATCTTCCACAAGGATATACTCATAGAGCTGAGGTGTATCTGGGCGCATCTTCAACCAAAGAAGATTGTGACCGCTCTCAACCTTGATGCGACGCACAATGATATTTCTGTTATGCACAGACTCGCTTCCACAAGTCAGGCAGCCGTGACAGAAACCATAGACACAATCCTCCACGATGATGTTTTGGTTCATACCGTTGCCATACTTATCGTAGTCGTCAGCCCATGGACCTTTACCACCCTTGAGCACCACTGCGTCATCATTTACATGCATATAGCAGTTCTTTACGAGCATATTTGTAACCACGTCAATATCAATAGCATCAGTGCTCGGAGCCTTCACCGGCTCGTATGGCGAGAAGATGCGGAGATTGAGAAGCTTGACGTTCTCGCACTTATAAAAATGAGTAGTCCAGAAAGCCGAATTCTGAAGATTCACACCATCAAACTGCACATTTTTGCTGTTTGAGACAAACACAAGACGAGGACGCTGCTCATCCTTGTTGGTACACTGAGGATTCCAGCTACGACGCTTCCAGAAAGCCTTCCAGAACTCCATTCCGTTGCCGTCGATAGTACCCTTGCCGGAGATTGTAAAACCGTCCACACCGTCTACATTGATCACTGCAGGATAGTACTTGCAGCTCTCACCCTCGATGCGGGTATCCACTACAGGATAATCGCTGATGCGGTCGCTAGCCATGAGCACAGCGCCTTCGCGAAGATAGAGATGAGTGCCCTGCTTAAAATAGAGCGGGCCGGTCATAAAGACACCTTGCGGCACTACAATCACACCGCCTCCGGCAGCAGCCGCCTTGTCGATAAGTGCCTGGATCTCTGCAGTGTGCACACGTCCATCAGGCAGGATATTGTAGTCTGTGAGCATATACTGCTGGCCAAGAGCAGAGACATCCGTAGGCTCAGCTACGCTAAACCACTGAGGGATCGGAGTTCCATCCGGGAACACATCACCTGCAGCATATGCAGCAAGCGAGAGGCTGATTGCAGCCAAAAACGAGAATAATTTCTTCATATCAATTGGTTATTTGTTTTCTTCAAGTTTCACAATCCCATTGCGGGTCATAGTAATCCTAAAATGCTTGTACTCCTCCTGCTCATCGTGCTTCATCTGGAAGATCACATGGAGGTAGTAGATCTTTGGGACCTTGACCGACTTGACATTGCCATTGTCTCCAAGTGTGTCCACAGGGATCTCAGGATTGTCCATCTTCTGGACAAAGCGGTGCAGGTGCAGACGCATGATTTCATTGATGCCCCTCATCGGATATTCGTCATTGTCCATCAGGACAGAGTCATTGAGAGTTACATGCTTTCTAAATAGGATAATCTTCTCGTCGAAGATGTGGGTAGCATCCTGGATAGTGGCAATGCTGTTTCTCAAAGACATCACAGCAGCAGGGATCTTGACAGGCGAGATAAAATCCACACCTTCTTTGATGACACCGATCTTCTTTTTGCCGATGCTCACCAGAGCCTTCTTGTCGTAGTATTTATTGCCCAGACGGTGCGCAAAATAGTAGCGCATCAAGTCCTTGATCCTGTCCTTGAGCATATAACTCACCACAAGAGCCACAAAAAGCGGCAGAGTGATATTGCCATAGCGCACCTGAGTGATCCACGCAACGGCTGTAGCAAAAATCATCGCCACGCCTGCAGCAATGCTATAATAAAGTTGCTCGACAGCCACGCCGTCTCTTTTCTTATCCAGCTTGACATAGAGATCGCTCTCGACATATTTCTTGAGCATTCCATGATGAAAGACCATCTGCGTATTATTCTCAACGTCAGAAGAGACTGTAAAATAGGACATATTGGTCTTGTAGACTCGCTCAGACTCCACCAGAGATGTCAGCAGGCCTTTGAGTTCCGCCACCTGAGGAGTATTTTCCATTGAGCCCAGAAAGCGCAAGGTCCTGAAACACTGCACTGTGAGGATCTGACTCATAAACTCGTCCACAAGATGGAAATACTTCCTCACCGGCGCCTTGACCGTCGGCACATCAATAATCTGATACAGCTCCCGGAAGCGTTGAAGTATCTTTGACGAGTCAGCCACATAATCCTTGATCAGGTAGCCGTCCTGCTTGATGGCCCTCCCCTTGCGGATGTGGTGCGACTGCCTGCGCTGAGCGCTGCGGAAGATGGCCGCAAACATCTTCAGATGGTATTCGTAGTCATCAATCTGCTCCGGACTCGGATAGCGCGCCACAGCCTCCAGCGCATTGCGAAGCTGCACATAAGGAAGCGAATCCTCCGCTGCGATGTCGCGCAGAAGGTAGACCGGAGTGATGAGGCGGACATTGGATTTTATGTCGCGGTAAAACTGCTTCTTACCGTAGTTTTCAGGATTTACATCAAGGCTGTTGGGCACAAATATCCATGTATTGACAGCAAAATCAACCTTTTTGCGGCCACTCATATCTTCGTAGCCGCATTTAAATTCCACAGAGAAATTATCGTGTTTTTTAGCCTTGATATCTATCATATAATCAGAAGCTTAGATTAGAAGAGTCCAGGAGTATAGCCAAGCCATTGGAGGACGGTTTCTCCCCAGACAACAATCATTACCCATGCTATGAGCATCATGGTGATACCAAACTTGAAGGTATCGCTCCAGCTATAGTGGTTTGTAGTATATAGCAGCGCTGCCGGCTTGCTGTTGAACGGCAGCACGTAGACATGTTCAA
>CALEJC010000039.1 GCA_937898205.1 uncultured Bacteroidales bacterium | reverse complement strand
CAAGGAGAGCAGAAGGTGCAACTGACTCCAGGCGGGCGTAGTCGTCCGCGACTCGTGAGCGGAAGGGGTCAGGCCAGGACTAGAAACGGCAGATCGTCTTGATTACGTCTTCTGAGCTGTCGGTCAGGTGGAGGCGGAGATTTTTATAGACGCCTCTTGCAGCAAGATCTTCGAGGAACGGATACACAGGGACGGTTTTACTATAGTGCTCGCTGCCAAGGAAGATCATCGGGCTACATCCGCCACAGGTCTTGTAGTGGTTTTGAGCCGCATCCTGAAATATCTCCTGCATAGTGCCGGCCGACCCGGGCGCAAAGATCAAGCCTCCGATAGCGATGGAAACAATCTGATCCTCACGTATGCTGTTGGTGTAGTACTTGGCAATGTCGGTCGCAAAAGGAGTGGCCGGCTCGTGGCCGTAGAGCCAGGTCGGGATGCCAAGGCTCCTGTAGTTGGCAGACGCGACAAGCGGATATTTTTTCATTACGTCAAATGCACTGCTGAGCCACCTGCCATCCTTAAAACTTGGTGCAGCCTGCGCGAGCATACTGATCGCATCGTCCAGATCATAGTCGCTCCTACCAGCCATCCATGCGCCAAGATGGGTAGCCTCCATCGCTCCCGGGCCACCGCCGGAAATCATCAGCTTGCCCATCTCTGTCAGCTTCTTGCTGATGAGAGCAACATCGCGGAATACCGGATCGCTTCTGAGGAGACCATGTCCTCCCATAATGCCGACGATGTCCTTAGGATTATAGTCCTTGAGAAACTCGTGCATCGCTGCGCTGATGAAGTGGTCATGCAGGGTGCGCGCCAGCGTTATGCTCACATCCTGACAGTTGCTGCCATATCGGAGGTAGCGTGCATATACCTTCCCGTCGTAGGAATCCTTGTATGAATCTTGGTCTGCGGGATTATAATCCTCATATAAAGAAGCTGCGTCATAAAGCTTGGTGCGAATCTGGTAATTGTCCATATATTATTTGTTTATTGCCGACAATACGAAGATAAGAAAAAAAAGCCGGACCTTGCGGATCCGGCTTTCTGTTGTATGTAGCAAAAAGATTAGTCTTCTGCCTCTGCTGCAGCATACTCAGCAAGGAGCTTGGTCTGAACATCACCTGGAACTGGCTGATAGTCAGCAAACTCCATAGTAAATGTAGCTGAACCTGAAGTGAGTGAGCTGAGGGTTGTAGAGTAGCGGTAGAGCTCTGCAAGCGGAACTCTTGCCTTGAGGATTGAGAATCCCTTGTCAGCACCCATATCGCCGAGGATACCACGACGGTTCTGGAGATCTGACATACAAGCACCCTGATACTCTGCAGGAGTCATAACCTCTACATTGTAGATAGGCTCCATGATCTTAGGACCTGCATTGCGGAATGCCTCCTTGAATGCGTTACGAGCTGCGAGGATGAAAGAGATTTCATTTGAATCAACCGGGTGCATCTTACCATCATATACATATACTCTGATATCACGAGCATAAGAACCTGTGAGAGGACCCTCAGTCATCTTATCGTTGATACCCTTGAGGATAGCAGGCATGAAGCGAGCATCGATAGCACCACCGACAACGCAGTTGTAGAACTCAAGTTTTCCGCCCCACTCGAGGTCGAAGCTCTCAGAGCTCTTGATGTTCATAACCTGCTCCTTACCATTGATCTTGAATGACTTAGGAGCATCTACACCCTCCTCGTAAGGACAGATGAGGAGAGAAACCTCACCAAACTGACCGGCACCACCTGACTGCTTCTTGTGACGATACATTGCAGGAGCGTTCTTGGTGATAGTCTCACGATATGGAATCTTTGGTGCAAAGAGCTCAACCTCAAGCTTGAACTCGTTGTTGAGACGCCACTTGACGATGTTGATGTGCTGCTCACCGTTGCCGCTGAGGATAGTCTGACGGAGCTCCTTAGAGTACTCTACGATCACTGTAGGATCCTGTGAAGAGATCTTCTTGAGAGCGTCACCGAGCTTCTGCTCTTCCTGCTGTACCTTGGCCTTGATAGCGCAACGATACTTAGGAGCAGGATAAGCGATCTTATCATACTTGATGCCTGAACCAGGAAGAGAAAGAGTAGTGTTTGATCTACCGTTCTTGAGCTTCACTGTACAACCGAGATCACCGGCACGAAGAGAAGTTACAGACTCCTTCTTGAGACCTGCAACTGCATAGATTGCAGAAAGTCTCTCCTTGTTGCCTGTCACAGGATCTTCGAGATCCATACCCGCAGTAACAGTACCGCTCATTACCTTGAAATATGAAACCTCACCAAGGTGAGCCTCAACGTCATTCTTATAGATGAAGAGAGAAGCAGGACCGTCCTCCTTGCACTTAGGAGCAGGAACTACGTTCTTTGTAAACTCAAGGAGACGCTTAACACCGATATCCTTCTTTGCGCTCACGCAGAATACAGGATAAGCCTCGCCTGCTGCGATACCAAGGTTAAGACCCTGACGGATCTCGTCCTCAGTGAGCTCGCCAGACTCAAAGAACTTCTCCATGAGAGTATCATCATACTCGGCAGCCTTCTCGATGAGCTCCTGACGCATCATCTCTGCCTGATCTTGATACTCTGCAGGGATCTCGAGATCCTCGCGAGTGCCGTTGGCATCCTTGAAGTGATAATATTTCATCATCAAAACATCCACAAAGCCATCAAATGAAGAACCCACGTTAACAGGGAACTGCACATAAACGGCCTTTGAACCTACTGACTCCTTGATTGAGTTCTGAACAGCTTCCCAGTCAGCCTTATCTGTATCAAGCTGGTTAACTGCGATTACAAGAGGAAGGTTCTTTGAAGCAGCGAGACGGAAGAAGTTGTCTGTACCTACCTCAACGCCCTGCTGAGCATTGATAACAAGCACACCGCTCTCACATACCTTAAATGCTGAATGAGCGCCACCGATGAAGTCGTCAGCACCTGGAGCATCGATGATATTGATCTTAGCGCCAAGGAACTCAGCGTAAAGTGGAGTTGCATTGATTGATCTCTGGTTGAGCTTCTCAAGCTCTGAGTTGTCAGACACTGTGTTTTTGTCTTCTACTGAACCGCGGCGATCAATAACTTTACCTTCATAAAGCATGGCTTCAGCCAACGTGGTCTTGCCGGACTTAGTCGCGCCCAGGAGAACCACGTTACGGATGTCTTTAGTTGTGTATTCTTTCATTTTGTTAGTTATTATTAATTATACTTTAATTCATATATATGATAGCCCACAAAGCTAATAAAAATTAAGAGAATATCAAATCTAAAATTTGCTCTCCTGTGTAGCCGAGTTCTTTTAATAGTAATTTGTTGAACTTTGAGCGGTTAACTTTAAGTTCCTTGCAGATATCTCTGAAGCTGATGCAATCGTCCTCATAGATGCGGTCTTGGAGCAGCATGTGCTCAAACTCCCGGTAGGCATAAAACAATTTGTCCATAATTATTGTGATTTGGTCAGGCAAAAATGAACCGATATTCACAAAAACACAACAAACCAAGAGATAATAAACGATTACCAAGGAAAATTTATCTGTTTTTTATCTCTTTTATTCATTTTTTATGAACTCTGTTCAATAAAACGGGCATAGAAAGGACATATAGAGGAAGTAAATTTGAACTATGTCTACCAAGGAAGAAATACTTTCACGCATCAAAGCCCTGCGCGAGGATCGCGGCCTGTCCCAAAGCCAGCTCGCTGATGAGCTCGGGATAGGAAGAACCACCTATCTAAACTTCGAAACAGGAAAAACACGTCTGTTTTCTAAAAACCTTGTCGCTCTGGCTGAATATTTCCAACTCAGCGAAGAAGAAATCCTCTGTGGAGAAAAGCCTTCAGAAGCAGTCCTTAGAGATGTTGAAGACTTTGAAGAGAAGCGGCTTGCGCTCATAACCGAATACGAAGCCCGACTATCAGACCTGAACACTAAGCTTCAACAGGCACAACAAACCATAGAGGATAACAAGCAGATTATTCAATCTCTTACCCAGACAAACCAATTTCTTTTATCACGACTCAACAAAAATGACTAAATTTGTGGCTTATGCCACGTGATGTCAATCTTTTAAGTTACCGCTATCCGGATCTGATCGAGGCCGGCTGCGACGAGGCAGGACGAGGACCTCTCGCCGGGCCGGTATTTGCAGCAGCGGTGATTTTGCCCAAGGATTTTCATCATCCGCTGCTCAATGATTCCAAACAGATGAGCGCCAAGAACCGCGACATCCTGCGAGAAGTCATTGAGAAAGAGAGCATTAGCTGGGCTGTGGAGCAGGTGGATGCTGACGAAATCGACAAGCTGAACATCCTTGGAGCATCGATTGTCGGGATGCAGCGCGCCGTGCTGAAGCTGAGCACTAAGCCAGAGATGCTGCTGATAGACGGAAACAGATTCCGCCCGCTGAAAGGCTACCAATATGAAACGATTGTCAAGGGAGACGCAAGCTATGCGAGCATTGCCGCCGCATCGGTGCTGGCCAAGACCTATCGTGATGAATATATGACAAAGCTCGCACAGCAGCATCCGCAGTATGGCTGGGAGAGGAATATGGGCTACCCAACCCCCGAGCACATTGCGGCAATAAAAGCACACGGCTACACGGTGCACCACCGCAAGTCGTTTCACTGCAAGGAATTGGAGCCCACATTGTTTGACGAATAACTATTAAAAAGATAAGTAAGATGAAAAAAGCATTTCTTTCACTGATCGCAGCCCTCTGCATTGCACCGGCTCTGCGCGCTGACGAGGGCATGTGGTTGCTCCCTCTTCTTGAAAAGATCAATAGTGAGACCCTTGCAAATATCGGTTCAAGACTCACTCCTGACCAGATTTACAGTGTCAATCATTCATCAATCAAGGACGCAATCGTGCAATTTGGCGGTGGCTGTACCGGAGAAATCATTTCAGGCAATGGTCTGCTCGTGACCAACCATCACTGTGGCTACGGCAACATCCAGGCTCTCTCTTCTGAGGAGCACAACTATCTTGAGGACGGCTACTGGGCAAAGAGCCTCAAAGAAGAGCTTCCTGTCCCAGGTCTCACAGTGAAATTCCTCCAGTCGATGACCGATGTTACCGGCAAGGTCAAGGATGAGAAATCAATCGAGAAACTTGTGGCCAAGGCAGAAAAGGAGAACCCTAACTGCAGAGCTCAGGTAGTGAGCTTCTTCAATGATAATGTATATTATCTCATTGTTTATAAGATCTATAGAGACGTCCGCTTTGTAGGTGCTCCGCCTGCAGCAAGCGGCAAGTTTGGTGGTGAGACCGACAACTGGATGTGGCCTCGTCACACTTGTGACTTCTCTATGTTCAGAGTATACGCCGGTCCTGACAACGAGCCTGCTGACTATTCTGAAAACAATGTCCCTCTCAAGCCAAAGCAGTTCCTCAACATCTCCCTCAAGGGCGTAGAGGAGGGTGACTTCGCGATGATCATGGGTTACCCTGGTCGCACTCAGCGCTATCAGACAGCTGCCCAGCTCGAGGATATGCTCGCCGGCAACGACATCCGCATCGCAGCCCGCACAGTGCGTCAGGATGTCATGTGGAAGGAAATGCGCGCTGACGACAAGGTGAGCCTTCAGTATGCCAGCAAATATGCCGGCTCTTCAAACGGCTGGAAGAAGTGGATCGGCATGAAGGAAGCATTTGCAAACCTTGATGTCATCGGTCGCCAGAAAGCCAAGGAGGCAGAGCTTGCCGCTTGGGTGGCCGAGAAAAACAGCCGCGTCAAGAAATATGGTACAGCTGTCGCCGATATTGAGAAGGTAATGGCAGACAGAGCTGCTGCATATCGCGCATATCTGCTTGTTTCAGAGACACTTGCAAACATCGAGGTGCTTTCTCTTGCTGCTCGCGGAAGCGAAGCCGGATATAAGAACTATGATGCTGACGTGGACAAGAAAATTGCTCTCGCAATGGTTGAGCACTACCTTGCCAACGTCAAGCCAGAGGATAAGATCGATGTGAGCGCTGCTGAAATTGAAAACATCTTTGCACACAGCGACTTCACTTCTGTAGAGAAGATGAGAGCAGCCAAGGAGGCCGGCAAGGACACATCCAACGACCCTGCAATTGTCCTCAGAGACAAGGTCAATGCCAAACTCAGAGAGTTTATGCCTGTAATCTCATCTGCTTCCGAGGCACTCGCAGAGCCTTCAAAGGCCTACGCTGCAGCGCTTCTTGACTGGAAGAAGGACGAGCCAAGCTACCCTGATGCCAACTCTACCTGCCGTCTCACATACGGAACAGTTCAGAGCTACGAGCCTAAGGATGGTGTGATCTACAAGCATTATACTACCCTCAAGGGTGTGATGGAGAAGGAAGATCCGGGCAATTATGAGTTCAGGGTTCCTGCTAAGCTCAAAGAGATCTACGAAAACAAAGACTATGGCCAGTATGCCAACGAAAAGGGTGAGCTCGTAACTTGCTTCCTCACCAACCTCGACATCACCGGCGGTAACTCAGGCAGCCCTGTGCTTGATGCTGACGGCAACCTCATCGGTCTTGCATTTGACGGCAACTGGGAGGCAATGAGCGGCGATGTGATCTTTGAGCCTAACCTCCAGAGATGTATTTGTGTGGATATCCGTTATGTGCTCCTTATGATGGATAAGTTTGGTGGCGCCGGATACCTGCTTGACGAAATGAATATTATTAAATAATGACAAAAGAAGAGATTATTGTTGCACTACGTGAGGTCCACCACCCTGCAAAGGGAGATAAAAGCATCGTGGACCTCGGGATGGTGCAATCCATAGAGATTGAAGACAAGAAGGTCACCGTGACTCTTGCCTTCCCGACACGTAGGGATCCTCTCGCCGAGTACTTGATCGGAAGCAGCCGCGCTGCTCTCATCCGTCATCTCCCGGAGTCCGTGGAGAGCGAGGTCAAGACTGTCGTAGTAGAAGATCCAAAACCTAAGAAAAACACTATCAAGGATCTGGATATGGATCAGATCAACGAAGTCAAGCACATTATCGGCGTGGCTTCCGGCAAAGGTGGAGTGGGCAAGTCAACCGTGGCTGTCAACCTGGCTGTAGCCCTCGCAAGACTGGGATACAAAGTGGGTCTTGCAGATGCTGATGTCTATGGTCCGTCTGTTCCGACAATGACTTCGACCGAAGGTCAGACTCCTCTTGCAGAAGAAGTTGAAGAAGGAAAGGAACTCATCCTCCCTATCGAGAAATACGGTGTCAAATGGATGTCCATCGGCTACTTTGCACAGAAAGGACAGGCTCTCATCTGGAGAGGTCCTATGGCTTGCAACGCACTGAAACAGATGATATTGCAGGTAAAGTGGGGAGAGCTTGACTTCTTGCTTGTGGACATGCCTCCGGGCACCGGCGACATCCATATCAGCCTGCTTCAGGATATCCCTGTAGAAGGTGCTGTCATCGTGACCACTCCTCAGGCTGTGGCTCTTGCCGATGTGGAGAAGGGTGTAAATATGTTCCAGAACCCAAATGTCAACCGTCCTATCTTCGGTATAGTGGAAAATATGGCCTGGTTTACTCCTGAGGAGCATCCAGACGAGAAGTATTTCCTCTTTGGAAAAGATGGTGGCGCTCAGATGGCAGAGTCGCTTGGAGTGGATCTGATCGGACAGATTCCGCTGGTGCAGAGCATCAGAGAAGGCGGAGACAGCGGCGAACCTGCAGCTCTCAGCAGCCGACCTGACGGAATCGCATTTATAGAACTTGCAGCAAAACTTGCAGACAAACTCGCATAATGGAAGTTAGAGCAAAAAAAGCCCTTGGACAGCATTTCCTCACAGATCAGAGCATCGCTAAAACCATCGTAAGGTCTCTGACAGAAGGGGGAGTGCCGGATGTGCTTGAGATTGGCCCGGGTATGGGTGTACTCACCCAATATCTGCTTCAAAGAGAAGACATCAACCTTAAACTTGTAGAGCTGGACGGGGAGTCGGTAGCCTACCTCCTGACACATTTCCCTAATATGCAGGGAAAGCTTTATGAGGCTGATTATCTGAGACTTGATATCCACAGGCTCTTTCCCGGCCCATACAGGGTGATCGGCAACTTCCCTTATAATATCTCTTCGCAGATTTTCTTCAAGATCCTTGATGACAAGGACCGCGTCGGCGAGGTGGTGTGCATGATACAAAAAGAGGTTGCAGAACGCATCGCAGAGAAGCCCGGCACCAAGACCTACGGCATCCTATCCGTGCTGCTGCAGGCCTGGTATGACATCGAATACATCATCACCGTGGGAAGTGGTGCATTTGCACCGCCTCCGAAGGTGCAGTCGGCAGTGATCCGCCTCAGACGGAACGGTCGAGAGTCGCTGGGCTGCGACGAGAAGCTTTTCAAGCAAGTTGTCAAGACTGCGTTTAACCAGAGACGCAAGACCCTCCGCAACGCTCTCAAGCCTCTGCTTCCGGAAGGATTTGACAGCAGCAATGAAGTCTTTGACCTACGTGCAGAAAAGCTCAGCGTTGAAGATTATGTCGCTCTCACACAGATGATTGCACAAAATGGACAGCAAGGTTAATAGTGCACTCAGGTCCTATATCGAGACAGAAATCATCCCTCTGTATGATGCCTTTGACAAGGCTCATCGGAGGGATCATGTCTTGACAGTAATCGAGCAGAGCCTCTCTCTGGCTCAGTATTTTGATGTGGACCTCAACATCGTCTATACTGCAGCGGCTTTTCACGACACAGGCCTGAGCGTCGACCGCAAGACTCATCATCTGGAGTCCGGCAGGATAATTCGCGAAACGCAGGCTCTCAGACAATGGTTCTCCGAGCTGGAGATTGAGACTATCGCTCAGGCTGCCGAGGATCACCGCGCTTCCAGCAAAACAGCTCCGCGAAGCGATTACGGACGCATCCTCGCTGAAGCGGATAGAGTTATCGATCCTATCACCATAATCCGCAGGACCATTCAGTTTGGGCTCTCCAACTACCCTGAGCATAGCAAGGAAGAGCATTGGGAGCGCACCGTGGAGCATCTTCAGGAAAAATATGCCGAAGGCGGATATCTCAAGCTTTGGGTGCCGCAGTCGCCAAATGCTGCAAAGCTCGCAGAACTTCGCAGCATAATCCGCGACCGCTCGCAACTCGGCATCATCTTTGAGAAGCTCTTCACTGAAGAAAATCAATAAAATTTTGGATTTCTCCCCCCCCCCTTATATTTGCATAAAAAATATAATATGAAGAGATTATTAACCGTCGCATTCACTGCGATCATCCTTTCGTTCTCCCTCAACGCTCAGACAGTCAGCGAAATCCCTAGCTACAGGCAGAAAGGCTATGCAGGTAGCGTGTCCTTCACCAATCAGTACATTGTGTGGCTCGGCCTGGACACCTCGCATGGTTATATGTTCAACGAGCACCACTATCTAGGTGGCGGACTGGGCTTCTTCCTCGCGCCGATTGACGAAGTGCCTCCAACCCTGTTCCACGCCTTTGTTGAGTACAAATCCTTCTGGCGCAAAAAAGCCAGCACTCCAACCGCTGGTATCAGAGCCGGCTTTGGGTTCCCTATCACTCACATCGGTGGAGCCTGGGATTTTAAGACCTGCGGTCTTTTTGAGCCTTATCTCGGTTGGGACTGGGGTCTGAAAAACGGCAAAGGCCTAGGACTGTCCATCGGAGCTTCTGTCTTCTATCAGGACGGCTACACAGAGGTGATGCCTAAAATCTCCTTCGGCTTTAATTTCTAGTTTCTGCAATTAAAGGAGCTTTTGTTTCTATGGTGTAAATGATTATTTTTGTGTGAATACACATAATCAATAACCACATGAAACAACTCCTTACTTTAGTTGCCATACTCTTGGCTTCTTGTAGCCTTGCGTCAGCTCAGCAAAGCCGCACAATCACCAACTTTGACAACGACTGGGAATTTTCTTTAGGAGAAGAAAAGAAATCCTGGAGACAGCTTGATCTTCCGCACGACTGGAGCATCGAGGGAGAGAACCTCGAATCCAACCCCGGTGCAGGAAGAGTCGGATATTTTCCTTCCGGCACCGGATGGTACCGCAAAAGCTTTGACGTAAAAGGATATAGCCGTGACAAGCTATACTCTATCGAGTTTGACGGCGTGTATATGAACAGCACCGTCTGGGTCAACGGAGTCTGCCTCGGCACCTGGCCTTATGGTTATTCAAGTTTTTCTTATGACCTGACACCTGTGCTCAAGGCCAAAGGGAATATTATTACTGTTCATGTAGATAACTCCAAGCAGCCAAATTCAAGATGGTACACAGGTTCTGGCATATATCGCCACGTGCGTCTGGTCGCCACCGATAAAACCCACTTCAAGAAATGGGGCGTATTCCACTACACCAAGTCCGTTCAAGAGGGCAATGCTACAATTAAAGTCCAATCCGAAATCATCAATGACGCCAAGTCTCAGCTCAATGCCATCGTCCGTCAGACCATCATCGATGCAGAAGGCAAGGAAGTAGCCGTTGCGGATAAAGACATCGCCCTCATTGCCGGCCAGGAGCAAACGGTCTATCAGGAAATCGCAGTGGCCGATGCCAAACTTTGGGACACAGAAAGCCCTTATCTCTATACTCTCCGTTCTCAGATTATTGTAAACGGCAAAGAAAAGGACGCAGTGGAGAGCAGCCTTGGCATCCGCACAATAGAATATGATATCGACAAAGGCTTCCTTCTTAATGGCAAGCAGGTCAAGATGAAGGGCGTAAACCTCCACCACGATGGTGGAGCTGTGGGTGCAGCAGTACCGGAGAGAGTATGGGAGCGCCGCATCGAAATCCTAAAGAGCGGAGGTTGTAATGCGATCCGCACAGCACACAATCCACCTGCACCGGAGTTCCTCGATCTCTGTGACAAGCACGGAATGCTCGTGATGGACGAAGCCTTTGATCAATGGGCAGCAGGCAAGAATGAGTTTGACTACCATATCGACTTTGATAAGTGGCACGAGCGCGACCTTTATGCAATGGTGGCACGCGACCGCAACCATGCATCGGTGGTGATGTGGAGCATCGGCAACGAGATTCCTGACCAGAGCTCAGCTGTCGGCCCTGAGCTGGCACGTGAGATGATCGCATACTGCCATCAGCTCGATCCGACAAGACTTGTAACCTGCGGCAATGACAATATCGCATCCAACACTCCTGCCACAGAAGAGTATCTTGCTGAATTTGAAGATGATATCGTGGGTTATAACTACCCTGACCGCTGGCGCACCCGACGCGAGCTCATATATGCCATTGATAAAGCCGCGCACCCTGAGCGCCGCGTTGTCGCTACAGAATCTTCAGGATTTGGTGGTGCACGCAGACAATATTTCTTCCCTGACAGACGTCAGCAGGCGGCCCAAGGACAACAAAACAGACGTCGCATCAGCCGCGGCATCATCAGCAGCAATCTCATCGATGTGGAGGAAAGATGGCGTTTTACCATGAACTACGACTATGTAATCGGTGACTTTATGTGGACAGGTATCGATTATTACGGCGAGTCTCGCTGGCCATCAAGAGGCGCGACTTCGGGTTATCTCGACAACTGCGGATTCAAGAAAGACGGATATTGGTTCTTCAAGAGCATCTGGAGCGATGAGCCTGTCCTCCATCTTCTTCCTCATTGGAATTGGGAGGGAAGAGAAGGAGATATACTTCAGGTAGCCTGCTTCACCAACTGCGAAGAAGTTGAGCTGTTTGTCAACGGCAAATCCTACGGTACCAAATCAATAGAATACCCTCGCAAGGGCGTAGAACTCAGTTGGTCACAATATGGCCCGGGCAAAAACTTTGCAACAACTGCAGACCTTCACCTGGTCTGGGATGTAGAATATCAGCCAGGAGAAATCAAAGCAGTGGGCACCAAAAACGGAGAGCGTTTTGAGCAGATTATCCGCACGGCCGGAGCGCCAGCCCAAATCCGCGCAAGCGTCGACAGAGAGAGTTTCAAGGCAGACCCTACCGATGTTGCACATATAACCGTGGAAGTGCTTGATGCTGAAGGAAATATCTGTCCTCTCGCCGACAACCTCATCAAGTTTTCTGTCAAGGGTGCTGAGCTGATTGGTGTAGAGAGCGGCAATATGCAGGACCTCTCATCGGTTCTCGCCTCTGAACGCAAGGCCTACTCGGGCATGTGCCTTGGCATCGTGGCGGCAGAAAAGCCTGGCACAGTGACTGTGACAGTTGAGTCAGAAGGTCTTGCTCCGGCAACAATTACTTTTACAGCTGAGTAATAAAACAGATTATTCCACTCCGAGCTCGGCTTTCATCTGACGAAGAAGGTCAAAAGCCTGCATAGGAGTCATATTATTGAGATCGGTAGCCTCAAGCTTGGATTTCAGGGATGACAAGGTAGGGTCGTCCAACTGGAAGAAAGAGAGCTGGAGGCTACCATCGTCTTTGATATCCATCGCGCTCGCATGCTTCTCCTTGGCCTCAAGCTCACGCAATGTCTTCTGAGCCGACTCTATCACCTCGCGCGGCATGCCCGCAAGACGAGCCACATGAAGACCAAAGCTCTTGGCCACTCCACCCTTCTCCAGACGGCGAAGGAAAATCACATCATTGCCATCCTCCTTCACTGCAATGTGGTAGTTTTTAACTCGTGGGTAGATATTTTCCAGATCGTTAAGCTCGTGATAATGAGTAGCAAAGAGAGTCTTGGCTCCCTTGCCGTGGCTATGAATATACTCCACAAGAGAGCGGGCGATGGCCATACCGTCGTAGGTAGAGGTTCCACGACCTATCTCGTCGAGAAGCACCAGAGAGCGAGCCGACATGTTGTGCATGATCATGGATGTCTCAAGCATCTCGACCATAAAGGTAGACTCGCCGCGGGAAATATTATCACTCGCACCCACACGTGTAAAGATCTTGTCAAAATAGCCCATCTTCACTGAGCTTGCAGGGACAAACGAGCCGATCTGTGCCATCAGCACAATCAACGCAGTCTGACGGAGAAGCGCAGACTTACCCGACATATTTGGACCTGTCAGTATGATGATCTGCTCGCCACGACTATCCAGACAGATATCGTTTGGCACATATTCCTCACCGAGAGGAAGAAGAGTCTCGATCACAGGGTGGCGGCCTCCCTTGATTTCAAGTACCGATGACTTGTCCAGCTGAGGACGGCAGTAGCCTCGCTCTGCAGCCTGACGCGCAAATCCTTGCAGCATGTCAAGTTGCGCGATGATCTGACTATTCTGCTGAATATCGCGGATAGACTTCTGAAGAGTGGCAACCATCTCCCCATAGATCCTTGTTTCAATCTGATAGATCGACCCCTCAGCGGTGATGATCTTCTCTTCATATTCCTTGAGCTCTGCGGTGATATAACGCTCGGCATTGACAAGAGTCTGCTTGCGCACCCAATCCTCCGGCACTCTGTCGCGTGCGGAATTGCGCACCTCAATATAATAGCCGAAGACATTGTTGTAGTTGATCTTCAACGAGTTAATCCCCGTCCTTTCAATCTCGCGGGCAAGCAGGTCGTTGAGGTATTCCTTGCCACCTCGAGAAATCGCACGCAGCTCATCCAGCTCCTTATCCACTCCCGGAGCGATCACATCGCCCTTGCCGATTGCGGCTGCACTGCTCTCGCTCAAAGTGCTGCCGATCAGATCGTAGGCAGCATTGGTATTCTTCAGTCCTGACGCAAGCTTCTCAAGCGCCGGCACTCCTGCATCCATACACAGCTGACGGATCGGATCTTTCTGCTCAAGCGAACGTCTCAGCTGAAGTAGCTCGCGCGGCAGGATCTTTCCTGTCGCAAGTCGGGCAACGATGCGCTCAAGGTCACCCACGTCGCTGATGAGCTCTCCCAGCCGATCGAGGACCTCCGGCTGCTCCGTGAAATATTGCACCACATCATATCTGCGCTCCAGCTCCTTGAGGTCCATGATCGGCATCGCAAGGTTGCGGCGCAACATTCGCGAGCCAAGAGGCGAGCAGCAACGGTCAATAGTGTCCACAAGACTGACTCCGTCGCTGCCGGCAGCGCTCTGGAAAATCTCAAGATTGCGGACGGTAAACTTATCCATCCACACAAACTTCTCCTGATCGATGCGGGAGATAGAGCAGATGTTTTTCAAACCGGCATGCTGAGTCTGCTCCAGGTAGGCAAGCAATGCCCCGGCAGCGCAGAGAGCATAGGGATAAGGCTCCACAGCATAGCCCTTGAGGCTCTGTGTCTGAAGCTGCTGACATAGACGATTGACGGCCGAATCATAGGAGAAGGCCCATTCGTCTATGTGTGAAATGTATTGATCCTGAAACTTCTCTCGCGCCCAACGGAGGTTTTCTCTCTGAACAAGGAGCTCACGCGGGTGAAAAGAAGACAGAAGTGTGACGATATAGTCAAACGAGCCCTGAGCCACCTGGAAAGTGCCGGTAGAGACATCCAGCAGAGAAAGACCATACTGATCTTTCTCAAAATAGAGGCCCGCCAGGAAGTTGTGTTCTTTCTGGTCAAGCATGGTCTCACCAAAAGCGATACCGGGAGTGAGGATCTCGGTCACTCCCCTCTTTACAAGCTTTGTCTTGGTAAGTGCCGGGTCTTCAAGCTGGTCACATACAGCAACTTTGTAACCCGAGCGGATCAGTTTCTGCAGATAGGTCTCAAGGGCGTGATGTGGGAAGCCCGCCATCTCTACGGCTGAGCTGTCGCCCTTGGAACGGCGAGTTAG
>CALEJC010000038.1 GCA_937898205.1 uncultured Bacteroidales bacterium | reverse complement strand
ATACCATCTCGTATGGAAGACCAAGCTCCACGCCACATGCTCTGACCTCATCCTTGAAGAGCTGACGAAGAGGCTCGACAAGAGCAAACTGCAGATCCTCAGGAAGACCACCCACATTGTGGTGAGACTTGACCATCTTGGCAGTCTTGGTACCGCTCTCCACGATATCAGGATAGATAGTTCCCTGTCCGAGGAAATCGATGCCGTCAAGCTTGCGGGCCTCTTCTTCAAACACGCGGATAAACTCTCCGCCGATAATCTTTCTCTTCTCCTCAGGATCAGCCACATTTTCAAGCTTTGAGAGGAAACGGTCTGTGGCGTCAACATATACAAGATTGGCATTGAGCTGACGACCAAACACTTCAATTACAGCCTCTGACTCGCCCTTGCGCATCAAACCGTGGTTTACATGCACACACACGAGATTGTTGCCGATGGCCTTGAGAAGCAATGCAGCCACAACTGAACTATCCACACCACCGGAGAGTGCAAGAAGCACCTTCTTGTCGCCAACCTGCTCGCGGATGAGTTCAATCTGGTCAGCCACAAAATTGGTCATGTTCCAGTTGGCCTGAGCACCGCAGACGTCAAAGACAAAACCGCGAAGCGCAGCTTCTATGGCCTTGTCGTCGTCGCCAAACTCGGCAAGATTCTCACATTTTGCAAGCTCGTGGCCGGCTGCAATCACAGGGAATCCTGCTTCATAGATCTCCGGAAGCACATCAATAGTTACTCCGTCGATTACATTGTTTTCTCCACCATTGATCACAACGCCCTTTACATTAGGGAGAGCTTTGAGCTCTGCAGCTGTAATGTCATGTGGATAGATCTCACTGTACACACCCATTGCACGGATTGCACGAGCCACAACTGTATTATAGTGACTTCCGAGATCAAGGATAACGATCATATCTTGTTTCATATTATTCTCCTCTTGAGTAGTTAGGGGTCTCTTTGGTAATGGTAATATCATGTGGATGACTCTCTGCCATACCACTAGCGGTCACACGGGTAAACTTGGCTGATTTGAGAGTCTCAAGATCTGCAGCACCGCAGTATCCCATGCCTGAGCGAAGACCGCCGACAAGCTGATATACTGTCTCTGCAAGAGTGCCTTTATAAGGCACACGGCCAACGATACCTTCCGGTACAAGTTTATTGAGGTCTGCCTTATCATCCTGGAAATAGCGGTCCTTAGAACCTGCAGCCATGGCGTCAATAGATCCCATGCCTCTATATGACTTAAACTTACGTCCATTGTAGATGATTGTCTCACCAGGAGACTCTTCTGTGCCTGCAAACATAGAACCACACATCACGCAATCGCCACCGGCAGCAAGTGCCTTAACAATATCTCCTGAGTAGCGAAGACCGCCGTCGGCAATAAGCGTCACGCCTGTACCCTTGACGGCCTGGTATACGTTGAAGATAGCTGTGAGCTGAGGAACACCGACACCGGCCACGATGCGGGTTGTACAGATAGAGCCAGGACCGATGCCCACCTTGATGCCATCAGCACCGGCAGCTACAAGATCTTTGGCTGCCTCGGTAGTAGCCACATTACCCACAACAACATCGAGCTTAGGGAACGCAGCCTTGACCTTCTTGAGCAGGTCGATAACACCCTTGCTATGACCATGTGCGGAGTCGAGCACAACAGCATCCACGCCTTCAGCATAAAGAGCTGCCACTCTATCGATCGCATCAGGAGTGATGCCGATACCGGCGGCTACTCTCAAGCGGCCCAGGTTGTCCTTACATGCATTTGGATGAAGACGCTCCTTGATGAGATCTTTGTAGGTGATGAGACCCACGATGCGACCCTGATCATCCACAACAGGAAGCTTCTCAACCTTGTGCTTCTGAAGCACAGCTTTTACGTATTCCCTATCTATCTGCTTGTCAGAGATGGTCACAAGATCTTTTGAAGTCATCGCGTCCTTGATGAGCACGCTCATATCCTCCTGGAAACGCACATCACGGTTGGTAACGATGCCCACAAGATGCTGATCGGCATCAGTCACAGGGATACCACCGATGTGGTTTTCCTTCATCAGGCGAAGTGCATCGCCGACAGTCTGATCCTGGTTGATGGTCACAGGATCGTTGATCATCCCGTTTTCTGAGCGCTTGACCTTGCGCACCTCTGCGGCCTGCGCAGCTACACTCATATTCTTATGAATAACGCCTATTCCACCTTCTCTCGCAAGAGCTATGGCCATAGGCGCTTCGGTAACTGTGTCCATTGCAGCAGACACGATAGGGATGTTTAGTGTGATGTTGCGTGAAAAACGACACGACAAACTGACTTCTCTTGGAAGAACTTCTGAATATGCAGGAATCAGAAGAACATCGTCAAAAGTAAGACCTTCAAGAGCAATTCTTTCTTCTACAAATGACATATACGGAGATATTTTTATTTAATCGACAAATTTATAAAAAAGCAGTGATTTTTTCAATTCTTTTTTTGGCTTCGTCAGCCTTGCGCTTGCGATACATCTGATATGTATTGTAGCAATTGTGCCAGATGCTATAGAAACCGCCTGCCACCGAGACCACAGGAGTCATAAAAGTATATCCCATCCAGATGGCAAATACAGTGTTTTTCTGCCCCAAGGACTGAGCTGCAGAAATCTTGCAGGAGTAGCGTTTGCCGATCTGCCTGCCAAGATAAAACTGCAACGCACATGTCACAATCGACGCTATGCAGATTTCCACCAGCACACCTGCTCCGGACTCATTCTGCACGATAGCACGGGTGCTCATCAGCACAGCAAATGTGAGCGAAACAGCCCAGATATAGAAAGACAGATCCGTATACTGCAGCAGCCACTTGTGCAGTTTAGGCAGCAGATACCTCACCAGCCAGGCACTCAGACACGGCATGATCAGAAGTGGGAAAACCTTACCCAGAATCTTTAGGAACGCCGTCGAGAACGACATGCCTTCCATAGGGTGAATCAGCGGCACTACCAGCGGCACAAGTATAGCGGTAGCTATATTGATGAGCACGGTATAGGTAACCACTCCGGCAATATTTCCGCCGAGCTTTCCAGTCACCACCGCACAAGCCGTGGCAGTCGGACAGATGATGCAGAGCATCGCCGCCTCTACGCCATAGCGCCATGGCATCTCCGGCACAAAAACCAGCAACAGCGCCAGCAAAGCAAAAAGACCGCACTGCAACAGCAACAGCCAGACCATCCACTTGTGAGGTCTCATCTGATGCGGCTCGATCTTGCAGAAGCTCAAGAAGAGCATGCAGAAAAGAAGGAATGGCTGCAGATTGCTCATCACCACCTCAAGCGCAGGGCCTGCGACATGCAGACCAGGGAGCCAATAGTGGTATATAAGATAGGCCGAAGCGCCCACAATCATTGCGATGATGAGCGCCCAGTCCCTTATCAGTTTTTTAAATGTATACCTGTATTCAGACATTATTTCATCCTTTCAAGGAAGCACTGCAGAGTGTTTTCCATCAGCATGGCGATTGTCATAGGTCCCACTCCACCCGGCACAGGAGTAATCCAAGAAGCCTTCCGGGCACATGAGGCATAGTGCACATCTCCGGTGAGCTTGCCTTCCGCCGTGCGGTTCATGCCCACATCAATCACAACAGCGCCAGGCTTGACCATATCGCCGGTAACTACATTTTCCTTGCCCACTGCAACCACAAGTATATCTGCCTGCAGTGTCATGGCCTTAAGGTCTGCTGTGCGCGAATGTGCAAGCACGACGGTTGCATTCTCGTCAAGGAGAAGTTTGGCAACCGGCTTGCCGACAATATTGCTGCGGCCCACCACGACTGCCGTCTTGCCTTTTATTTCCACACCTGTGCTCTTGATGAGCTCGATGATGCCGGCAGGAGTACAAGGC
>CALEJC010000037.1 GCA_937898205.1 uncultured Bacteroidales bacterium | reverse complement strand
AAGGAAGCAGCGCGGATGATGTATTCAGGTATGGTGGTGAGCCCATATACACATGAGCAATATGCGCGTTTTATGCGCATCTGTGTGGAGTCGGAAGGTGCAGTCTACTGGCATTGCACTCAAGGCAAGGACCGCACCGGCCTTGGCGCTGCATTTCTTCTTGCTGCTCTTGGCGCAGACAGGGATCTGATCATGCGTGATTACAGCATCTCTCAAGAGTTTTATGAGGAGGAAGTGGCTGAGATTAGTGCGCAGATCCTGGCGGAAGGTGCGACTGAAGAAGATCTTGTGGTGGTCAAGACCTTCATCGGTGTCAATGAGGACTATTTCGAGCAGTCGCTTGATCTGATCGATCAGAACTACGGCTCTATGCAGGATTTTCTTCGTAACCAGCTTAAACTCAGCGATCAAGATATAGCCACATTAAGAGAAAAATACCTAGAATAACCATAACTATCATGAAAAGAATCATCATTTTGCTGTTCTGTGCATTTGCATTACTTGATGCCCTAGCTCAGAATATGTATCCGTACCAAAACCCCGATCTTTCTCCGGAAGAAAGGACTGAAGATCTTCTCTCCAGGCTCACTTTGGAGCAGAAGGTTTCTTTGATGAACTATCAAAGTCCTGCTATCCCGGAACTCGGCATCTCGCAATATAACTGGTGGAGCGAGGCTCTGCATGGCACCGCCCGCAACGGACTTGCTACCGTCTTTCCTCAGGCTATAGGAATGGCTGCCAGCTGGAACGATGCATTGCTCTCTGAAGTGTTTGAAATCGCCTCCACTGAGCAGCGCATCAAGTTTAATATTGCACGCCGTAAGGAAAACGTGACCCGCTACAATGGCCTTACTGTATGGACTCCAAACATCAATATCTTCCGTGATCCGCGCTGGGGACGTGGTCAGGAGACCTATGGCGAGGATCCATATCTCACAACAGTGATGGGTAGGGCGGTAGTCAATGCTCTCCAAGGACCGGATACAAGCAAATATGATAAACTTCACGCCTGCCTCAAGCATTTTGCCATCCATAGCGGTCCTGAGCCGGAGCGTCATGTGTTTAATGTCGAGGAAGTTTCATACCGCGACCTTAACGAGACATATCTATATGCGTTTGAGCGCCTTGTTAAGACAACAGACGTCAAGGAGGTTATGTGTGCCTACAATGCCTGGGAAGGCGATCCGTGCTGTGGAAGTGATAAGCTTCTTATCCAGATCCTTCGCAAGCAGTGGGGATATGATGGCCTTGTCGTAACTGACTGCTGGGCTGTCCGAGATTTCTTTACTGAGGGTGCTCACAATATCTATCCCGGCAATGCTCCTGCTGCCACTGCTGCTTCTGTCCGTAGCGGAGCCGATCTTGAGTGCGGTAGCGCATTTCCTGCACTTGTTGAAGCTGTAAAGACCGGCATTCTGCCTGAGGCGGAGATTGATGATGCGCTTCGCAGAGTGCTTAAGGCAAGATTTGAGCTTGGTGAGATGGATCCTCAGGAACTCGTTTCGTGGAGCAAGATTCCTGATGAACTCCTTGCCAGCGATGCTCACCGCAAAGTTGCGCTTGATATGGCACGCGAGACCATGACGCTACTTCAGAACCGCGGCAAGTTGCTGCCATTGCGCAAGGATGCTCTTTATGCTGTCGTGGGGCCAAATGCTGCTGATTCTGTGGCGCTTTGGGGCAATTACAACGGCTTCCCTCACAAGACGGTGACTGTGCTTGAGGGTATCAAGGCTAAGGTTGGCGATGACAATGTGATATATTCGCCTGGCTGTGCGATTGCTTCATTCAAGGCTGATACAGGGCAATATAGCCAGACTGCGGGCAATGCTCACGATGCTGCAATCGAAGCTAACGGTGCTGCAGCAAAGGTTGATTATGACCTCTCTGAGCTCGCTAATGCAGATGTCATCATCTATGTCGGCGGTCTCTCTCCGAAGCTCGAAGGCGAAGAGATGCGCGTCAATT
>CALEJC010000036.1 GCA_937898205.1 uncultured Bacteroidales bacterium | reverse complement strand
TTCACCACGGCGGAAACGGAGGTTTTCAGCGTTTCGCCCGTTTCCTCCTCCCGCTCCATCAGCACACGCATGGCATCCGACGGCGGCTGCAGGGCCAGGGGCGGCGGCGGCATATCCGCCTTTCTCGCAAAAGCGTTTTCATCCGCTTCCTCCAGTGTCAGGCGCCAGATGCTGCCGTTGGCCGCTTCAAACTGCCCTTCCTTTCCCCCTTCCAGGCTTTCCATGATCCAGTCCAGCATGCAGCCGGTGTGCCCGGCGGCATAGGCAGTGGCAGGACGCGCCCATTTTTCCCGACATTTTTCCAGCCGTTTGGGAGCGCCCACAATAATCAGCCTCTCTTCCGCACGGGTCATGGCCACATACAGAAGCCTTGCTTCCTCTGCTCTCTTTTCCCGGTCATCCAGCCCCTTGAGGGCAATCTGCGCACAGGTTTCCCGGGTGATGCGCCCATCGGCATCCACATATTTCAGGGCAGCCCCATGGCGCATATGCAGCCGCAGGGTATGGTCCCTGTCCTTATTGAAATCCCGGGCCGTTTCCAGCAAAAACACCACCGGAAACTGCAGCCCTTTGGATTTATGCATGGTCAGTATCCGCACCACGTCTTCATTTTCGCCCAGGGTTTTGGCGGTTTTCAGGTCATCCCCGGCACGGATACGCCCTGTTTCCCGCAAAAATGCACTCAGCCCCTCTGCCGCCGCTTCGCCGAAAAGGCTCATATCAGCAAAACCATAGCGCCAGTCTGCAGAAGCGGCGGTGCTGCTTAACGTGGTTCCGAGACTAAGGGTTCTGCCGGACCAGTCAAGATGCGCCACACATTCTTTGGAGGCCAGATCTGCTGCAGCCGACACACCCAGACTTCCCAACTCCCAATCGCTTGCAATGCCGATATGCTCAGCTGATGCGCTCGAAGTCGCAGCCAATCCCGACGCTCTGCGGTTAAAGGCAGAAATCGAAGAGAAGCCGCTCAGACTGAAGCCGCTCCACTGATTCAAGCCTTGTCCAAAACGCGCAGAATAGTGGCCGAGCACCAGTTTTCCAAGATGTCGCTTTCCATAAAATGCGGCGCTGATCGTGCCCAGAGACGCCTGGGGATCAGAATAACTGTTGCGACTAGTCCAATAGAGTTCAGCCATAGAGCCGAGCCAAGCATGATACTTCACCTTATAGGTACTCTCCGGAGCTTCTTCCTGGTCAGAAGACCTTAGAGACGAGGCAAGCACCACATCCTGACGGAAAGAGAGAGCATCACGATGTGAAGCCGGCAGGCGGGTCCTGATGGAGATAAAGTGAGAGAGCGCGTCGACCAGACGGGGATTGAAGCCGTCGACCAGAGCGAGTTCCGCAAGCGAAAGCACATCCCCGCTTGTCTGTCTGTACTCCAGGAGTGAAGCCACTTGAAAGCGTGTAAAAAGCCCGCATGACAGAAGCTTTGAGCGTGAGGAGTTATTGATGTCTACAGGGTGCTTTGAGAGATCGTCATAGAGTTCAATCTCTTCTTCGGAGAGTTCTTCGAGAGTGCCGGCTCCACTTAGAAGCAGCACTGCATCATGATAATCGGGCCCCATAAAAAGGGCATAAAGCAGAAGAAGTAATATCATAGTCCAAGTTTTGGCTGCTAATATAAAAATAATTAGTAAATTAGAGGGTTATTTTACGAATGATGGAAAATAAAATTAAACTCCACGACAAGTATTTTGTACCCTTTATCGCCAATGAGAAGATCATCAAGGCCATCGATGAAGTAGCCGGAAAGATCAACAACGATTTTGAAGGCAAGGAAGAAGTACCTCTTGTCCTCTGCGTGCTCAATGGAGCTATACCTTTTACATCCGAGATTCTGCTTAGACTCAGATTTAATTGCGAACTCGTCTCTGTGAAGTTGTCTTCATATCAGGGCACACAATCTACCGGCACAGTGCTCACAGCGCTTGGTCTGACAGCCGATGTCAAAGGCCGCAGCATCATCATCTGCGAGGACATCGTCGACACCGGCAACACCATCGTAGCGCTCAAAGAGATGCTTCTTGACAAGGGAGCAAGAGAAGTGAAGATCTGCACAATGCTTCTCAAGCCTGAGGTCTACAATAAAGACGTAGTCCTTGACTATGTAGGCATGGAGATTCCTAACGCATTTATCGTGGGATTTGGTCTGGATTACGATGAGCTAGGCCGCAATTATAAAGATATCTACGTAATTGAACAATAACATGAAGTACTACATCCTATTTGGCCCTCCAGGGGCAGGCAAAGGCACACATGCTAGTGCTATCGCCGAAAAGTATAACCTTAAGCACATCTCCACCGGAGAATTACTCCGAGCAGAAATTGCCGCTGGCAGCGAGCTTGGAAAAGAAGCTAAGAAACTCATTGATGCCGGATCACTTGTTCCGGATGCTGTCGTTGAGGGGATGATTGAAAATGCCTTTGACACTATCAAAGGCGTAGACGGATTCCTTCTTGACGGTTTTCCTCGCAACATCGCTCAGGCCAACGACCTCAATGAGATCCTCGCAAAGAGAGGCGAGTCTGTTACCGGAGTGGTAGGCATCATGATCTCAGACGAAGTAGTGCGCAAGCGCATCGCTCACAGAGCAGCAATCGAAGGCAGAGCTGACGACGCCTCAGACGAGACTATCACCAACCGCATCAACACATATCACGCACAGACAGAGCCACTTATCGCATTCTATAAAGAGGCAGGCAAATACTACGAGTGTAATGGAGACCAGGGCTCTATAGCAGACAATAGAGCTAGAGTCCTTGCTCTGGTAGAGACCATCAAATAATGTACAATAAAGACAAAAAACCAGCACTATTGGTAGCAGTCTTGCCTATAATAGTGCTGGTACTTTTATTATCAATCAGTATTATCATTCTTGACTCTGACCCTCTCTCAGGCCCGAGTCAGGTATCGCTTTTACTAGCATCGCTATTTGCCGCTTTTATCGCAAAACTCCATGGCAGGAAGTGGAATGACCTGATGGACGGAGTGGTCAAGACCGTGTCTGCAAGCACCACAGCCATCCTCATCCTTTTCAGCATCGGCATGATAGCAGGATCGTGGATGATAGGAGGTGTAATCCCCAGCTTCATCTACTATGGTTTGAGCATCCTGAGGCCGGAATACTTCCTTCCTGCGGCACTCCTGATATCTGCCATCGTATCTGTCTGCACCGGCAGCTCATGGACCACGATTGCAACCATTGGTGTTGCACTTTTGGGCATGGGCAATGCTCTTGGCATCAACCCGGCGATCACTGCAGGAGCACTGATTTCCGGCGCCTATTTCGGAGATAAAGTCTCTCCTCTCAGCGACACCACAAACCTGGCTGCAAGCGCCTGCAATGTGGATCTGATGACTCACATCAAGTTTTTGATGCGCAGCTCCGCACCTGCATTTATCCTGACTTTGATCATCTTCTCAGGCATCTCTTTGTTTGGAAGCGAAGGAGCAGCGGACATGAGCGAGATACAGGCCATCCAGGAAGCCCTCAGGACCAATATAAACATCACACCTTGGGTATTTATTGTACCTGCGGCAGTGGGATTTATGATATACAAGAAGATGCCGGTTCTTGCCATCCTCGTCATTGCCAGCTTCCTGGGATTGGGGTGTGCCCTCATCTTCCAGTATGATGTCCTTGTGGGCATGGCCGGAAGCGACGGCAACCTTATGGATGTATTGATGAGATCTCTCTATGGCACTTCTGAGATCAAAGTAGGGGAGCCATCCATTGACTCACTGCTGACGACCAGAGGCATGGCAGGCATGCTCAATACAGTGTGGCTGGTGTTGATGGCCATGACTTTTGGCGGAATGATGGAGTCTGCCGGTTTTATGGAGCGCATCACCCAGGCCCTGATCAACAAGATACAGCACACCACCTCACTGGTCACAGCCACAGCTCTTAACTGCTTGCTACTTAATATTGTAGTTGCAGATCAGTTCCTCACCATTGTCCTCGCAGGAAAGATGTTTTCCAAGGCCTATGAGGACCAGGACTTAGCTCCGGAAATGCTAAGCCGCACCATCGAAGACTCCGGCACAGTGACATCTGTTCTGGTGCCATGGAACTCTTGTGGTGCGACTCAAGCGAGCGTGCTCGGCATTTCTACAATGAGCTATCTTCCGTTTGCGTTTTTCTGCTGGCTAAGCCCGTTGATGAGCATCTTCCTTGCCGCGACAGGACTCAGCGTGCGCAGACGCAAAAAGGATTAGATCACCTTTTTAGCCAGCTCAAATAGCTTATAAGGCATATATCTAAACGGTGTGTCAGCCCAAGTCTTGGTGCTGACCACTGCTCTTTTATGGGTAAAGGCATCAAAGCTTTCCTTATTGTGGTAGCGACCCATACCGGAATTGCCCACACCTCCAAATGGAAGGTTTTCGTTGGCAATGTGCATCACTACATCGTTGATGCAAGCTCCTCCGGAACTCGTCTTGCCAATCATCTTCCATGCAGATTTCTCATCACCGAAATAATAAAATGCCAGCGGTTTTTCTCTTCCATTGATAAAGTCAGTCACTCTCTGAGAGAAGTCCTCATTGAAGCTGATGATCGGAAAGATCGGACCGAAGATCTCCTCTGTCATCACTTTTGAGTCAAGAGCGACATTGTCAAGAAGGGTAGGTTCTATATACCTGCTTTGGGCATCTGTGTGACCACCAAAAAGGATATCGCCTTCTTTGAGATA
>CALEJC010000035.1 GCA_937898205.1 uncultured Bacteroidales bacterium | reverse complement strand
CAGTTTTCAAGAGACTTCTCACCTGCGTCCATACCTTCCCAACCCTCTGGGATAGCAAATGAATCAACAACCTGAGTGTTGGCGTCGTTAGAGAAACCATCAGCAACAACAGTCTCTGTCGAGAGAGAGATGTTTACGCCCTTCTCCTTGGCCTGAGCGAGGATCTCGAGAGCCTGAGGCATGAGGTCATCCTCGTGGAGTGAGCTACCGATCTGGCCACCCTGAGCCTTGATGAAGGTATAACCCATACCGCCACCGATGATGAGGTTGTCAACCTTGTCAAGCATATTTACGAGCACTGCGAGCTTTGAAGAAACCTTTGAACCACCGATGATGGCTGTAAATGGACGCTGAGCGTTTTTGAGCACGTTGTCGATAGCCTTGATCTCACCTTCCATGAGGTAACCAAACATCTTATCCTCTGGGAAGTACTTTGCGATGAGAGCTGTTGAAGCGTGAGCACGGTGAGCAGTACCAAATGCGTCGTTGATATAGCAATCAGCATAAGAAGCGAGAGTCTTCACAAACTCCTTCTGGCTCTCCTTAACGGCTGCCTTGGCTGCCTTCTTCTCCTCGTCAGTTGCATCAGCTGCAAGTCCGCGTGGCTTGCCTTCCTCCTCAGCATAGTAGCGGAGGTTTTCAAGAAGGAGAGCTTCGCCAGCCTTAAGAGCAGCAACCTCTTCCTGAGCCTTCTGGCAATCAGCTGCAAACTTTACAGGGGCACCAAGACACTCTGACACGTGTGCAACGATGTGCTTGAGAGAGAATTTTGGATCTACTCCCTTTGGACGACCAAGGTGAGACATAATGATAAGGCTACCGCCACCGGCGAGAACCTTCTTGAGAGTAGGGATGGCTGCGCGGATGCGGGTGTCATCTGTAATCTCAAAGTTTTCATTTAGAGGCACGTTGAAATCTACGCGCACGATGGCTTTCTTGCCAGCGAAATTGTAAGAGTCAATAAACTGCTGCATAATATAATATCAAGTTATAATTTTCAATCTCGCAAATTTAGCAATTTTATCAATATCTTTGCACTTTAATTATGAGCTTTTGCAGGCTTAATCAATTTTGTCAGAAAATGGTACAATATCCGGATAAGCAATGGAAAGATTATGAGCTCCTCGACAGCGGCAACGGCGAGAAGCTTGAGAGATTTGGTTCTTATGTGCTTGCACGCCCAGAGCCAAAAGCTTTGTGGAACAAAAGCATGTCAGACGCCCAATGGCGCAAGCTCTGTCACACCAGCTTCACTCCGGGTGCCGGATTTGGCAAGGCCGGCAAAGAAGACAGCGGCACATGGAACCGCCACAAGAAGATGGACGACCAGTGGTATATAGACTATACCAACTCTGACGGCCTCAAGATGAAGCTCCGCCTCGGCTTGACATCCTTCAAGCATGTGGGTGTCTTCCCCGAGCAGGCTTCAAACTGGGACTTCATCTACCGCAAGACTCAAGAGCTCAAGAGCTTAGGCAAGACTCCGCGCGTGCTCAATCTCTTTGCCTACACAGGAGGCGCATCTCTTGCAGCCAAAGCTGCAGGGGCAGACGTGACTCACCTTGACTCTGTCCGCCAGGTGGTGACCTGGGCAAGAGGCAATATGGAGAATTCGCGTCTCGACGGCATCCGTTGGGTGGTTGAAGACGCGATGAAGTTTGCAAAGCGCGAAGCCAAGCGCGGCAAGCGCTACGACGGCATCATCCTTGACCCGCCAGCCTACGGACACGGTCCCGACGGGGAGAAGTGGAAGCTTGACGAGTGTCTGTTTGAGATGCTCGGCTGCGTGGGTGAAATCCTCGAGCCGGAGAATTCGTTTATGGTGCTCAACCTCTACTCCAACGGCTACTCTGCCCTTCTGGGCGAGACGGTCGTAAAGCAGGCGATGGGCAGCAAGGGCAAAATGCAAAGCGGAGAGCTTGCCCTGATCGATCAGTTTGGCAAAGCCCTCCCGCTTTCTATCGTTGTGCGTCTCGAGCGTTAGCTCTGCTCTGACGCGATCTCTACCATCTGCACAAAGGTATCGGTGACTTCCTTGGCCAGGTCGCCGTCACCGGCTTTTTCCATCACATCGGCAAGGAAGTAGATATAGTTGCCTACCATCTCAAACTCATCCGGCGCCCAGTCATAGAACTCAATATAGAACTTGGCGCTCACGAGCAGCTGAAGTCCAAGATCCAGCGCCAGCTCACGAGCCTTAGTCTTCTGATCGAGCTTGTAGTAGTTTTCTATCATGTTGACTACCATGTAGTTCTGGCCGGAGAAGCCAAGAGACACAGTCTCAAGCGGATAGTGCTGCATGATCTCGATGCCCTTGTCAAGCATCTCAAGAGCCCGGTCGTTCTGTCCTTCTCTGAGGAAGACGTTGCTACAGTTGACAAACATTCCTCTGAGAGAGAGCAGGCCAAGGTAGGTATAGTGGTTCTGATAGTCGATGAAGTAGTCATCGGCAGACACAGCATCAAACTTATAAACCTCAGTCATCTTGCGATACAACTCGTCTGTATCCACAAACCCCTGCTCTGTGTTGGTGGTCTTATTCTTGATCGGAATAAACTTAAACGAGAAGCCCTCGTAGGTAAGATATTCCTTGATGCCCATATTCAGGTCACCGCCCATGTTAAGGAGGTGGATAGGTCTGTCCCACTCATAATTTGAGAGCAGGTCAAGCATAAAGAGCTCCTGCTTGGTGATATAGTCCTTGTCCTTGGAGATAGTGAAGATGATCTCATCAGGGATCTGATCCTCATACTTGGCGTCAAGGATACCATATTTGATGACATTTTCCTTGTTTACAGGGATTGAAATCTTTCTGGAGGCGATATAATCCACCTTGCGTCCGCTGGTCATAGGAGCTTTGACATCAGGGTGCCTGAAGAGCATCATCAGGTCGTCGATGCTCATCACAGTCTCACGGGTGTCGTAGATCGGTATCATCTCATTGGTGCCATAGAGATACTGCTTGTGCTCGACTCTGATATCGAGCGGAGCAGACTCGTTGACCGCATACCTCATCTGGTCAATGTGCCAGTCTGTGCCCAGAAGCGAGGTGTTGCAGATGCGGACATCGGTGCGCACATTCTCTACCTCCTGAGCATACCAGAGAGGGAATGTGTCGTTGTCACCGTGAGTCACAAGGATGCCGTGCTCCCCTACCGAGTTAAGGTAGTTACGGGCCATCTCGACCGCAGTGCGACGATTGCTTCTGTCGTGGTCATCCCAGTTTTCTGCAGCCATCAGCGTAGGGACGCCAAGGCAAAGGACAGACACGGCGATTGCGCTGACCACAGGAGCTTTGCCCTTGAGAAGACGCTTGATCAGGCTATAGATTGCCGGCACTGCCATACCAATCCAGGCGCTGAAGAAATAAAACGATCCTGCATAGGCATAGTCTCGCTCTCTCACCTGGAACGGAGGCTGATTGAGGTAAAGCACGATGGCGATACCTGTCATAAAGAACATCAGGAAGGTGAGCCAGCAACCTCTCTTATCCCTGTCAAACTGGAAGAAAAGGCCAAGCAGACCAAGCAGCAGAGGCAAGAAATAGTAGTGGTTCTTACCTTTATCCTCACTCAACGGAGCCGGGCCTTCCGACTGGTCTCCGAGACGATAATCATCTATAAACTTCACACCGCTCTCCCAGTTGCCATGGAAAATATCTCCGGGGTTTGGAGCGTGGATCTGGTTCTGACGACCGACAAAGTTCCACATAAAGTAGCGCCAGTACATCCAGTTAAGCTGATAATCAAAGAAATACAGCAGGTTGGCGCCCATAGTCGGCTTAGGTGCATAGTTTGAGTCTACAATCTTGCCCCTACCCTTGGTGTAAACCTCATAAAAGGCCTCATTGCTTCCATCTGCACTAGAATACCACATGCGAGGAAACAGCATCTTGCCTTCAGACTCATACTTCGGCTTGATCGGACCTTCAACCTTCTTGTACTTTCCATCAAGAGGCGCCCAATACTTGCTTGTCTCCAGCTCATAAGGAGCGTCGTAATATTGTCCGTAAAGAAGAGGAGAAGAGCCATACTGCTCACGAGAGAGATACCTCACAAGAGTAAACGCGTTGTCCGGCTGATACTCGTTGGTCGGAGTCTTGGCGCATGAGCGGATGATATCTATGCTGAATACAGAAAATCCGATGATGATTGTGGTGAAGCAGAGCAGGACTGTGTTGACAAACACCTTCTGCTGCTTGAGAGTTCTGAACAACCCCCAGAAACAAAGTGCAAGCAGTACAACCATAAAGAACGCAGCACCGCTGTTGTATGGAAGTCCAAATACATTTACAAACAGGAGGTCCGTATAGGCCGCCGCCTTAGGGAGATAAGGGATGATCAGGAAGAGGATGATGCCGAGGATCACCACTCCGATCAAGAAGATTTTAAGAAGCTCCTTCACGCTGAATGGCTTGTCTTCCCTCATCCTGTAGTAGTATACAAACACGAGAGCCGGGATGGCAAGCAGGTTGAGCAGATGCACACCGATGCTCAAGCCCATCAGGAATGCGATCAGCACGATCCAGCGGTTGGCAAACGGACTGTCGGCGCAATCATACCACATCGTCATCGCCCAGAACACCACTGCAGTAAAGAGTGACGACATCGCATAGACTTCGCCCTCGACGGCAGAGAACCAGAACGTATCGGAGAAGGTGTAGGCAAGGGCGCCCACAATACCGGAGCCCATGATG
>CALEJC010000034.1 GCA_937898205.1 uncultured Bacteroidales bacterium | reverse complement strand
CAAAAGAAGTAGTAAAAAAGATAATAATGATAATTTTATCTCCATTGGGCGAGATAATAAAGAAGAAAGATTAATAATCATATTGCTTTTGTTTCTCACAAAATTAATAAGAGAAACCCCACTCAGATTGCTCTGGGTGGGGTTCTCAATAAAAAATTGCTTTTTTATTCTTTAGATTTATTCTTATCCTTCATCTTTATGGTATCAAAACCCTTACCATACACTGCAGTAGCAGATGAGATGGAGATAAACGCGTCAGGATCGATGCTGTTGATAAATTTAAGTAATACATTAAGATCGCTCTTGAGAGTAACAATCATCAACACCTTTGAGCTTGTTTTTGTATACCAACCGGTACCATCAAGCACGGTCACACCACGATGAAGATCTCCTGTCACAGCATCTGCAATGCTTTCATACTTCTTGGAGAAGACAAAAATCTGCATTGACTGACGAGAACCGGACACGTAGGCATCGAGGACAGATGTCATGACAAAAATCAGAATCCATGCATATACTGCAATTGTGATCTTCTCTGTCAAAGGAATGAGCGCGCCATCTGCTGTATATGACGGCATCACCATAGAGAAGAGGATCACCACGACATCAATCACGAGGATGGTTCTACCAGGAGAGATGCCACGATATTTATTCATGATCAGAGCAATGATATCAGTACCTCCGGTGCTACCTCCCTGGGTCATGGTCATACCGATACCGACACCCACAAGGACACCACCGATGATCGTGCTCATGAGCTTGCCGTTGTCAAGAGCCATGATCTGGATGAACTCCTGCGGCACAAGCTCTTGTCCCAGGTTCAAACCCACAGAAGTGAGGATGATCGCATAGACGCTCTTGCTGCCAAAACTCTTACCGAGAGTAAAAATCGCCGCGATGAGCAAACCGACATTGATAACAAAGTAGGTATAACCCGCTTTAATGCCTGTGGCATACTGGATAATGGAAGCAATACCTGTCGCTCCACCGCCAATGAGGTTATTAGGAAGCAGGAAAATAATCCACGCTGCCACATAAATCAACACTCCCAATGTGATGAGGGAGTACTCCTTGACCCCAGTAAAAAACTTTTTTGTACTACTAACTGCCATATCTTTAACTGTTTTTTTTCTTTGTGCTCACACCGGCTTTTATCTCTGCGAAGCCCTCGCCATATACATCGTTTGTCGGTGAGATGGACATAAATGCCCTGTTGTCTATCTCTTTGATCAGTCTGGTAACTGTAGGAAGTTCCTTCTGGTTGATGAGCACCAAAAGCACATTTTTGTCAGCCTTTGAATACCAGCCCATCGACCTGATGACGGTCACTCCTCTATCGACTTTTGTTGTGATCTGATCTGCTATTTCCGCAAATCTGTCAGAGAAGATGAGAAGCTGATATGAAGACCTCTTACCACCCACAACCACATCGATCACAAGCGAGAAGGCCACCATCATCTCAAGACCATAACACATATCAGAGAAGTTTTTGTCCGGGAGCAAGAGAAGAAGAGAACAGATCACAAGGTCTGAAATCAAAAAAGTCTTGCTCAAAGACACCGGCCAATACTTGTTGATCATCAATGCCAGGATATCGGTACCGCCGGTACTTCCTCCATATTTGAGGATCAATCCCACACCTACAGCCTCCAAAACACCGGCGATGAGAGGGATCAGCACCCTTTCCTGAATAAAGAAGAAGCCACCCGGTTCACAGTGGATAAATCCCATATTGGAAACCAGTTCCATCATCACTGTCGTCAAGGCTATACAATATATCGTCTTGAAGCCAAAGCCGATGCCCATGGCCATAACAGCAATAATTATCAGCACTGCGTTGACCACAACAAAGGAGAACTGAGCTTCAATCAAGCCGCCGGTTGCATACTGGAGAATGGTACAAAGACCCATCAATCCTCCTGCCGACATGCCGTTGGGAATCATAAAGCACTCCCATGATACAGCAAAGATAAACGCTGCCACAGTGAGCACTACATAATCTGTAATTGTCTTTTTTACGGAAGTAGCCATTTTATTTTACAACGATGTTGATGATACGACCTGGCACCACAATAACCTTAACTATAGTCTTGTCAGCCAGCCATTTTGCTGTCTGATCCATGGCCCTCACGGCAGCCTCTACTTCGGCAGGACTTGCACTCTTAGGCATATCCACGGTAAAACGCATCTTTCCGTTGAACTGCACCGGATATGTCACATTGTCTTCTGCCGCATACTCTGCCACAAACTCAGGGAAGTTGGCAAAGCTGACCGAATCACTGTTGCCGAGAGCCTGCCAGAGCTCCTCTGCGATGTGCGGAGCAAACGGGCTCAAAAGCACCACAAGTGGTGAGAGCACTGCTGCCTTGCTGCATTTGAGAGCAGTAAGGTCATTGACTGCAATCATAAATGCGCTTATTGTGGTATTGAATGAAAACGCCTCGATATCCTCCTGCTCCTTGCCGATGAGCTTATGCAGAACCTTGAGTTCCTCGCGGGTAGGCTCCTCGTCTGTCACGATCCAACCATCTCTGTCGTAGAACAGACGCCAGAACTTCTTGAGGAAACGATTGACACCGTCTATACCCTTGGTATCCCATGGCTTGCTCTGCTCGAGAGGACCAAGGAACATCTCGTAGAGACGGAGAGTATCAGCACCGTAGCTATTACAGATATCATCCGGATTTACTACGTTAAACATGGACTTGCTCATCTTCTCCACTGCCCATCCGCAGATGTATTCGCCATCCTCAAGGATAAACTCGGCTGTGGCAAACTCTTCTCTCCAAGCTTTGAAGCCCTCAATATTGAGCCTGTCATTGTGCACAAGTGAGATGTCTACATGGATTTCAGTTGTCTCATACTGATCCTTGAGACCGCAAGACACAAACTTGTTTGTGCCGACAATTCTATATACAAAACTTGAACGGCCCTGGATCATACCCTGATTGATGAGCTTCTTAAACGGCTCATCTTCACACACATAACCAAGGTCATAGAGGAACTTGTTCCAGAAACGGGAATATATCAGGTGACCTGTGGCATGCTCGGTACCACCGATATAGAGGTCCACATTGCCCCAGTAGGCATTGATGTCCTTATCTACAAGCGCAGAATCATTGCGCGGATCCATATAACGGAGATAGTAGGCACTTGATCCGGCAAATCCCGGCATGGTGCTCTTCTCAAGAGGATAACCATTGTATGTCCAGTTCTTTGCTCTGGCAAGTGGAGGTTCTCCGTCGTTTGAAGGTTTGAAGCTGTCAATCTCCGGGAGTCTCAGAGGAAGCTCGCTCTCAGGCACAGGAGTCGGGATGCCGTCCTTATAATAAATCGGGAACGGCTCACCCCAGTAACGCTGACGCGAGAATATGGCATCGCGCAGGCGATAGTTGGTCTTGCGCACACCAAGTCCGTGCTGCTCGACATAATCCTTTGCCGCCTCAATCGCCTCTTTGACTGTGAGACCGTTGAGGAAACCCGAATTGCACATGATGCCTTCCTTGGCATCAAAGCTCTCTTCGCTCACATCACAGCCTTCGATGAGCGGGATGATCGGAAGGTCAAACTTCTTGGCGAATGCATAGTCCCTGCTGTCGTGAGCCGGCACAGCCATGATTGCACCTGTGCCATAGCCGGCAAGCACATACTCAGCAATCCAGATAGGGATGCGATCCTGAGTGATCGGATTGATGCCATAAGAGCCTGAGAAGACACCTGTCACAGTCTTTGTCTGAGCGATGCGCTCACGCTCTGTCTTGGTCTTTACATATTTAAGGTACTCAGCTACAGCCTCTTTCTGCGACTCAGAAGTCAGGCTTTCAACAAGCTCGCTCTCAGGAGCGAGCACCATGAATGTAGCGCCGTAGATCGTATCTGCACGTGTTGTGAAAATCGTTACAGGGAGACTCTTGCCGTCACATTCGGTCTGGAAGACCATCTCTGTGCCCTCGGACTTGCCGATCCAGTTGCGCTGCATCTCCTTGAGAGAGTCTGTCCAGTTGAGATCCTCCAAAGAGTCAAGAAGACGAGGGGCATAGGCAGAAACTCTCAACTGCCATTGTGTCATCTTCTTCTGCTCCACAGGGAAACCTCCACGCACACTAAGGCCGTCCTTAACTTCGTCGTTGGCGAGTACGGTACCCAGTCCCTCACACCAGTTTACTGATGTTTCTCCCTGATATGCAATGCGATAACGCATGAGGATATCTGACTTACCCTTCTCATCCGCGGCATTCCAGATCTCCGGAGTCACATCTTCATAGCCTTCGCTCTCAAACTTAGCCACAAGCTCTGAGATCGGGCGGGCTTTCTGCACAGATGGGTCAAACCAGCTGTCAAACATCTTCAAGAATGCCCACTGAGTCCACTTATAGTAATCAGGATCGCAAGTGCGCACCTCTCTGTCCCAGTCATAAGAAAAACCGATGCGGTCCAGCTGCTGACGATAGCGAGCCACGTTGTTGTTGGTTGTCACCTCAGGGTGTTGACCTGTCTGGATTGCATACTGCTCTGCAGGAAGACCAAAAGCGTCATATCCCATCGGGTGAAGCACGTTGAAGCCCTTGAGTCTCTTGTATCTTGAAAAAATATCACTTGCTATATATCCAAGAGGATGTCCCACATGAAGACCCGCTCCTGATGGATATGGAAACATATCCAACACATAATAGCTTGGTCGCGAGCTATCCTCTGTCACTTTAAACACTTTGTTGGCAGCCCAATAGGCCTGCCACTTGCTTTCAATAGATTTAAAATCGTAATCCATATTATTTTCTCTTTTCAAGTCTAAACTCTATAGGCAAAGTCACAAGACACTTCACCTTCTTGCCGTCTACCTTTGCAGGCTTCCAGTCAGGAGATGCACTCACCGCCCTGACAGCCTCAGCATCAAGCTCTTCGCTCACTCCTTTTACGACCTTGACATCTCCGACCTTTCCCTTCTGGTCGATAATGAAGCTCACGGTCACCTTACCCTGGATACCGGCATCTACTGCAGATTTTGGATATCTGAGGTAGACATATACCCAGCGGGTCAGGAAGTTTGGAAGAGAGCTTGAACCCATGAAGATCGGTGGAGTATCACAGTCATAATATGAAACCACCTCCTGCTCCTTGATCTCCAGCTTTGCCTCTTCCTCTGTCATAAAGGCAGGCTTCTCGCCGTTGGCCAGCTCCACAGTAAAATTGAAGATATAGTCCATCTCACGCTCGAGATTGTTATATTCCAGTTTTTCTGCCGTGTCGTTGGTACTATTATACTCCGGATACATGCCGGTCGTAAAGAATACAAACGGAATCTTCTTATCGTGGAAAGACCTGTGGTCAGACTCCACCGGCTCCATCGCCACAATCTTCGGCGTCACCGGCTGCAAAGTCTCGTTATTTACCCAATTGATGAGTTTGTTAAGGTCGGCATTGGAACCCGTGTAGGCATAGAATCCGCGAGAGCCGGTGCCAAGCATATCAAGGTTTATCATCGCATCGATATTCTCCACTCCTGAGAAACTTCTGTTCAAGAAATACCAAGATCCCGCACCCTGATTAAGGCTCGAGCCAAATGCAGCCACAATTACAGACCTCTTGAGGAGTACTCGATTGTTATTGAGCATCTTAGCAAGCTCTATGAGCATCGAAAGACCGGAAGCATTGCCGTTGGCGCCGCAGAAGATCTGCTCTTTTTTCTCACCATTAACCATCACTTCCCTGATGCCGATGTTATCAAGCCTTGCTCCGATGACGATATAATGATCGCGGAGTTTCTTGTCATATCCGGGAATAAAACCGATTACATTGTGGGACTTGAGGGTATCACCGCTCTCCTGAAGGATGCCAAAAAGCTCAGCATCTTCTCCGCTCAAAACATCCACGCCGTATTCGGCCAACTTGTCCGTAATATAAAGAGCAGACTGGTACTCACCTTCTGAACCTGCACCTCGACCTTCTCTATGAGGAGAAGAAAGAAACTTCACATGCGCCTCAAGAGTTTTGGCCATCTCGCTCATATTCAACTGATCCCACAATGCCACTTGCGCCTGGAGATTGAAGCTCAAGAGCATAAAAGCTAATATGTAGATAAGTCTGCGCATACTACTTGTTGTCTAAAATCCATGCATCCGGGCAGAAGCCGCTTTGTCTGACCTCCTGGAGACGGGCATAAGCGTCTGCAAGATTGTCCGAAGCACACACGCCCACGGCAGTGAAGCCGTTGGCATAGGCAATCAACTCTGCCTTGTAGGAGTTTGCTTCCGCACTTGCGGCAAGCTTCTTTGCATTCTCTATTTTGCTAAATGCACCCACAATCACATAATAACGTGCTGAAAGAGAGGACTTTGACTCTGTCGTCAACTGTCTTGACGAGATGAGCGAGCTATTGGAGAGCCTTAGCGAATCCAACACTGCCAGAGAGTCAGCCATCTGCTTCTGGACAGCATCAAGGGAGTCCAATCTTCCTTGGTGAGCAATCTTCCGGGCCTCAATCATTGCCCTCTTCTGCTCAATCTCTGCAGAAGTAGGACGGCCCGCCATCTTCCTGAAAAGATCGCAAGAGCTAACAAGCAATGCAACAGAGCATAGCAAAGTAAATACAAGGCACTTTTTCATAAGTTGCAAATTTAATAATTATCTTTGTACAAGATGACTATACCAAGAACATATTTTATCACATTTCTGATGCTTTTCTGCGCACTTCAGTCCAGTGCACAGGCGGACAAGCTTAGAAATACCCCGGACACTCTTAGTATCAGCTTCATAGGAGATGTCATGATGCACTCCAGACAGCTCCAATATAATCACAATCAGTTTCTTCAAGACATCGCAGAAGACCTCAAGAAATCCGACTTCTGCGCAGCCAATCTGGAGTTCAGCCTAGGAGGCCCGCCATACAGCGGATACCCTGCTTTTTCCACTCCGGACTCCTTTGCCAGATATCTCGCCGAGGATTGCGGCATAGATGTCTTTCTCACAGCCAACAATCACATCCTTGACAGAGGCAGCGCCGGATTGAAGCGCACTCTGGAGGTATATAACCGACTCGCCGACAGCCTCGGCATCAAACATACCGGCGCAGCCTATGACGCAGAAGACCTCAAGCAAAGATATCCCATCTACCTCTTCAAACGAGGCATCAATGTGGCCCTGATCAACTTTACCTACGGCACCAATCTGGGCGCATCAACTCTCTGGCCTAAAGTCTTTTATGCAAGAGAGGAGGATGTCCTTGCAGCAGTCCGCGAGGCACGTGACCGTGGCGCTGATTTTGTGATTGCGCTGCCTCATTGGGGCACAGAATATTCGCTTGTGCACGATGATAACCAGAGGCGCTGGGCCGAAATGCTCATAGACGCAGGCGTGGATGCCATCATCGGAGCACACCCTCACGTGGTGCAGGATTACGAGCTGATCAAAGGCAAGCCGGTCATCTATTCGCTTGGCAATGTGGTATCAAACATGAGCGCCCGCAACACCCGCATCGGGCTGATGGTCACGCTCACCATGGTGCGCGAGCAAGGCAGCAAGACAGCCACAATGCTGGCACCGGAGTTCAGCTTTACATGGTGCTGCCTGCCCGGAATGTTGTCGGACAATTACCAGACAATAAAAGTGAAGGAGTGGGCCTCGCATCGTAGCGCATGGCTCACCCCTTCAGATTATGATAATATGATTGCGACCTACGACAGAGTCAAGGCCGCAAGCGGCATCAAAGATTAGTTGCCCTGTGAAGCAGCGTTGTACTTCTCATACTTAGCCTGGAACTCTGGGCTCTCGTTACGGAAACGGAAGCAAGCGTTCTTAAGGTACTCAGCAACACTTACCTTGATCTCCGGATCCTTTGTAAGCTCAAATGCCTTCTCAAATGGCTCAACACAGTTCTTGAGAGCCACCTCAAACTCACCGAGGAGAGCCTGATACTTGGTGTTGTCCATCTCAAGGTCAGCATCCTGCTGGAGCTTGACTGCGAGCTCATAGTAGTAGATACCTGCACCGATGTAACCAAACTCATAGGCTGGGTTGATCTCTGCGCACTTGTTGTAGGCAGCGATAGCAGCTTCGCCGTTGCCGAGCTGACGGTGGATGTTACCCTCAACATAGTAAAGAGAAGCATTGTTAGGCTCGTTCTTCTTAGCACCATCGAGGAGCTGGAAGAGGCGGTTTGTATCCTCACCACTTGCGATGTAGTAGTTGATGAGACCTACGAGGATAGCCTGGCTTGATGGGTAAGCAGCAAAACCCTTCTCAAGGATGTTCTTGCTCTCTGCCTTGTTACCTTCCTTGTCCTCAATCTCAGCGAGCTTTGCATATACGTCACCATCCTCACCTGCATAACCGAGAGCCAAGCACTCATTGAAGTACTTCTTTGCGCGAGCGTTGTCAGCAACCTGCCATGATGTAAATGCCACATTGTAGAGAGCATTTGTATCGATCTGGCTGAGAGGAGCAGTCTTCTTTGCGTTGTAGGCCTTCTCAAAGAGATCAGAAGCTCCCTTAACGTCACCAAGACCATAGGCTGAATAAGCCTCCTCATAGTACTTTGTAGAAATGGTTGTGAGAGCGTCCTTGATGTCCTTTGTCTTCTGACCCTTGACATCAAGCTCAGCTGCCTTTGCATAAGCCTCGAGAGCCTTTGCAAGAGGTGCCTCAACTACAGGATTGGTGATCTCAATGATCTCAAGAGCACCGCTCTCATTGACATAAAGGTTCTTTGTTGCATATACCATCTTGGTAAACTGGCGACCATTAAGCTCAACCACTTCCTGACTCTGAGCCTTTTCTGCACCTGAGAGGAGTGTGAGCTCCTGTCCTGACATACCAACCCAGATGCTACCTACTGTTGCATCATAGGCGTCCATCAAAGCCGAGCCATACTTGAGCCAAGTAGCAGTCTTTGTGTTCTGCTTAGGATTTGTTGTAGCGGCAGCAGCCTTCTCAACAGCACTCTTAGCAGCTGCTGGTGATTTTACCTGTGCCTGTGCATCAATTGCCTGCAATGAGGCAGCGATAGCCAATACTAAAAAAATCTTTTTCATTTCTTATAAGAATTATTGTTGTTACTCTTCGTTTGAAGTTGCTGAATCCTGAGTTGTCTCCTCTGTCTCCTCTTTGGCCACTGGAGATACTGCTGCGATAGCGTCCCCTTCTCTGATATTGATCAGCTTGACGCCCTGGGTTGCTCTGCCGGCCACTCTGATGTCCTCGACTGACATCCTGATTGTAAGACCGGATTTGGTGATGATCATCAAGTCGTTTTGCTCTGTTACACTCTTTATAGCAACAAGCGGGCCAGTCTTATCTGTGATGTTGATGGTCTTCACGCCCTTGGCACCTCTCGATGTGAGACGATACTCGTCTACATCAGATCTCTTACCGAAGCCGTTTTCGCTGACCACGAGCACTGTCTTCTGGGCAGACTCAGCATCGTTAGGGTTGTAGGCAAGAGCTCCGATCACCTCATCGTCATCCTCAATCGAGATACCCTTCACACCCGAAGCATTTCTTCCGAGCGCTCTGAGCTCTGTCTCATCAAAGCGGCAGCAACGGCCTGCGCGGGCAGCGATCATGATCTCGCTGTTGCCATCTGTGAGGAGAGCATCAAGAAGTTCGTCATCTTCACGCACATTGATAGCGATGATACCCTTGTTGCGGGAACGTTTGTTGGCATACTCTGAGAGTGTGGTCTTCTTGACTATACCCTTCTTGGTGATGAGGGTAACAAAGTGATTTTCTGTATATTCCGGATTTTCTATGCTCTTTGCATTGAGATAGGTGCGGATGCAGTCGGTAGCGTCGATAGACAGCAGGTTCTGCACAGCTCTGCCCTTTGATGTGCGCGATCCTTCAGGAAGCTCATAGACCTTGAGGCGATAACACATGCCCTTGTCAGTGAAGAAGAGCATTGTCGAGTGCATGTTGGCCACATAGATGTGTTCGATGAAGTCCTCGTCGCGTGTAGCGCTGGCCTTCTTGCCCACACCGCCTCTTGACTGAGTATGGAACTCTGACAGAGGTGTGCGCTTGATGTATCCGAGTTTTGAGATGGTGATGACGACATCCTCATCTGCATAGAAGTCTTCCGGATTGAACTCCTCTTCCGAGAGAGTGATCTCGCTGCGACGCTCATCGCCATATTTTGCCTTGAGATCCTGACATTCGCTCTTGACGATGCCAAGCTGAAGCTCATCGCTTGCAAGGATTTCGAGGCACTTCGCGATAAACTTGGCGAGCTCTTCGTATTCGTTCTGAAGTTTCTCCTTCTCGAGGCCGGTGAGCTGACGGAGACGCATCTCCACGATTGCTGAGGCCTGGATCTCGTCAAACTCAAAGCGTTGCATGAGAGTCGACTTAGCCTCATCCACGCTCTTGGAAGCCTTGATGATGGCGATAATCTCGTCAATCACATCGATAGCACGAAGGAGTGCTTCAAGGATGTGAGCTCTCTTCTGGGCCTTCTCAAGCTCGTAACGGGTTCTGCGCACCACAACCTCATGACGGAAATCCACAAATGTAGAGATCATGTCCTTGAGGGTAAGAGTGCGTGGACGTCCTCCGACAAGAGCCACATTGTTTATAGAGAAGCTGCTCTGGAGAGCAGAATATTTGAAAAGCGTGTTGAGCACGACGTTGGCGTTGGCATCCTTCTTCACAAGGAACTCGATGCGGATACCGTCACGGTTGGTGAGCTCGCGGATATCTGCGACGCCTTCAATCTTCTTCTCATGGATCATTTCGCTGATGCGGGTGAGCATATCAGCCTTGTTGACCATGTATGGAACTTCTGTAACGACGATCACCTCACGTCCGTTATCTGTCTCTTCGATCTCTGCCTTTGCTCTGATCACCACGCGGCCACGACCTGTAGTGTAGGCGTCCACAATGCCCTGACGGCCCATGATGATACCGCCTGTAGGGAAATCCGGACCCTTGATGTGCTCCATCAAACCCTCGACATCGATATCAGGATTGTCGATGTAGGCACAGATGGCATCACAGCACTCGCTGAGATTGTGTGGAGCCATGTTGGTTGCCATGCCGACCGCGATACCCGAAGAACCGTTGAGCATCAGGAGCGGAGCCTTGGTAGGCAGAACTGTCGGCTCTGTGAGAGAGTCGTCAAAGTTGAGCATCATATCGACTGTGTTTTTGTCGATATCGCCCAGGATCTCATCCGAAATCCTCTCAAGCTTTGCTTCTGTATAACGCATCGCTGCCACCGGGTCGCCGTCCATCGAACCGAAGTTACCCTGACCAAACACAAGCGGATAGCGCTGGTTCCAATTTTGTGCAAGGC
>CALEJC010000033.1 GCA_937898205.1 uncultured Bacteroidales bacterium | reverse complement strand
GTCAGACTTAATGGATTTCGTGAAAGATTTTCAACTACACCATCCCTCATGGTAGTCATATATAAGGTACCGGTTTCAGTCTTCTTGATGCTTGAAGGCACTGATTCCACATCCCATTGTGCAATTTCTCGCTTGACTGCATCAAGTATATGGATTTTACCATCTCTTGTCCCGACATAGATATAAGCATCATCATCCTGATATAGTGCCGTTACGCTGTTTTGGAAAAACATATCAGGGTCTGCCACCAACTTATGCAGAAAGAAGCCATCTATCTTCTTTACGGCCTTGGTCATACCGCCCAAAGAGCTGGAGAGCCAGATATTATTCTGTCTGTCGGCAAACACAGAGTGGACATTGACTTCAGAATCCCAGATGCGCTGAGACTGAGCATCATAAAAAGGATGCACGCTATTGGTAGTCTGATCATAAGAATACAGGCCACCGTTCTCCGCATACAGATAAAGGTCTCCCGCGACTCTAAGCGACTTGAAATATCCTGTAGGCGAATAATAAGAGCCTTTGACTTCTGATAGTTGCCACGAGCCTGTATTGATTGAATATAGTTTTGCGCTCTCTGTGCCGATGATTACATCCACTTTATTATCCAGCACCATCAGGAAAGTAACATTGTCATTGCAATAGGTATTAATGCTCTTGAGCCTTCCCTCCTGATATTGCAAGACTACACCTTTGCTTGATCCAAAATATAAATCATCACCATATCTTTCGTAGCAAAAGACTTCCGCACTGGAGATCATCTGAGTGTTTTTATACAAACCATCGTCAGTCAGAGTCCAGATGATATCATCGGCTTTTACAATACCATTGACTTCAGTCTCCGATGGGAGTGTAAAAAAGTCCTGTAAAGAAGGAGCATGCTCGGAGCTATATGAGTTTCTTAAGACCTGCTTATCCTTTGTTATAAAGTAAAACTCTGAAGAACTGATTCTATATATTTTTTCGATATTCTGGGACAGCAATTCAAAGTTTCCCTTCTTCTGATTGTAGTAGAAAAGGCTGTTTGACTGAGACAATAACCACAGATTTGAATACACATCACTCTCAACCTGTGTATATCTGTTATATACCTGAAGGGAGACATCTTCTGTATCTACGGCCTTATAATTATTAAGCTCTCTTCCGTCATAACTATATAATCCGGAATAGGTTGCGAGCCATACTCGGCCTTCGCCGGTCTGGGAGATATCATTAACGATAACCGCAGGCATCCCGATATTGGAGCCGTAGTGAGTGAATATGTAGGATTCGGGAGTGGCGGCCACTGCCAGAAACGGCAGCAACAAGTTGATAAAGCCGGTTAATAATCTTTGTCGGTGCATAATCTTAGGTTGGAAAGACAAAATTACACTATTTTTTCAAATTTGGACTATTTTCCACCCTTTTTAGATTTGTTTACAACGCAAACAATGTGCACTTCCTTACCTTTGTCACTGGAGCTATTCACAATATCTAACCTAAATTATTATAGGCAATACTCCTTGTCATCGTGGTAATTGGTTTTGGAGTAATGTCGTTTCCTTTGAATAGTATCCATATTAATTCCTGGGTCTTAGCGGTTAATAATCTTGTATTCACACAAAGAGTGGCACACCAGGATGCCACTCTTTACTTTTTATATATTTCAAGAATAATCTTATTCCCAAGCTGCCTCTACCGAATGTATGAGGATGCGGCTCTCTGTGTCCACTGTGCTGGTGTGCTGAAGACCGATTCCACCAAATTCGTTAGGCTCTACGCTTGCAGTCAAAGATGCCGAATGCTTTACATTTGGATCTTCGGCAAGCTCAACAATGCGGCCCGGACCTGCAACTTCTGCACTGAGCTTGCGTCCTGTCATCATCACAACGACAGTACAATCTGTGAGGAAGCAGTCCACAGTGACGCTTTCTGAAATCGGCTCTACAATGCCTTTATCATACTTTACAAGAAGCACGTCCACTGCATTGGCATACTTGGTTGTGCGGATCACTCTCAAAGCATAGCCGGTCAGGTTCTGAGTATCAAACTTGATGAAGAAATCAAGGTATTGCTGTTTTGCACTCGCAAATCCCTGTCCACCATCTTTGGCAGGGCTGACCTTCCATGATACGATCATATCACCATACTTTCCTTTTACAGGAGTATAGCGGAGACGCGCTCCCTGCTGCAGCTGCTGGATACCATAGCCGTGAGAAGCGCCATTGATGCCTGTGCCATAGGTCCAGCATGGGTTATCCATATTGACTTCCCAGATGTATTCGTGAGTATCAGCAGGTTTATATGCGTCCACTGTCCAGAATCCCGGTTTGATGAGCGGCTGGTTGGCACACGCAAAGTCAGAAAAATCTGTAGCAAGGATATTGGTGTCTGTAACGGCTGAAGCTTTGATCTTTGACTTAGATACCACTCTCTTTTCTTCTCCCAGATTGCAGCGCAGATGCTTTGGAGACACACCTACCATGATATAGTATCCCACATCAGCGCGAGTCAATGTGTAGCTCGTGCGAGGTTTGTTGTCATTTGCGACAAGTACAGGGATTACACCATCACCCTTGGCAGAAGTGCATCGATACCAGGTAACAACTGACTCGTCTTCTCTACCCTTGAGGTCGAGCTCATAGCTGACCTGAGCCTTGCCACCGGCAATAGTGATCTTAGGTTCACTCACAAAAGCAGGAGCTTCAACATAATCCGGAACCACAGTCAACTGTACTGCAGACTCAAGTCCGTCTTCCGATTGAGCGATAAGAGCAAAGGTGCGAGTCTGGTCTTCAGAGTTTGTGGCCTTGACTGTCACCTCATAGCCTTCTGTTGTTGAGAGCTCTACATATTTTTCATAACCCGGCTGGACTTTCCATGAAATCTTCTGATTATCAAGCTTATATCCGGAATGTCTCATCACCTCGGCCTTAACTGTAACAGTCTCGGCACCTGTCTGAAGTGAAGCAAATCTCTGATCAAGATTCAAGCATGTAGCGATATTGGTATAATCCACACCATCTCTTCTGCTGAGTGCTTCTACCTGAGACTTGATGCCCTGAGGATCCCAATCATCTTCACCTCTCAAGAGGTTATAGGTATTATAAAGGATTGTGCCGTCATCCTTAACCAGGCGATATGCGCCCAACTGCGCAGACTGGTCGAGAAGGATGGTGTTATATGGCTTGGCTGCACCCACAAATGCCGGCTGACCATCGATTGTAAGGTTGTACTGATAACATCTGAGCCACTCCTCAGGACGGAATGTCCATGCAAGATAGACAGGACGTCCTGCTGTATAGTCACAATCTATGAGCGAATGTCTGCCCACCCCTTTGCTGATAGCCTGCACAGGCTCAGAGTGGCAGATATTAAACTCGCAATCCATAAAGACGGTGCCGTAGGTATCCACGCTGCCAAATGGCTGTCTGCCCCAGAAGTCAATGTCGCAACCAAGATAGACGCCATTGCGTGCAAGAGCATCGTCAGTGCACTCCATGTGACAATTTACAAAGAGCAGACGTCTTGCGCCTGTGAGAGGCGAAAGATTGAGACGTGCTTCAAAACGCACATTCTCAGCATAGGCCCTGTCGCCGTGAGCAAACGCAAGCTGCGCCTGAGTGATTGCAGAATTGCGCTTAGGGCGGTTAAACTCAGGATTACGAGGATAAACAAGATCAATATTGCAATAGTTGCCCATAGTGAGATCTTTGACCACAAGATCATCACCATAGAAATCAAACATTGTAAAGTTGCCATAGGATCCCTGGCTCTGTCCTCTTGCGCTAGCCAGCACCACATCCTTTGGATCTGTGGTCATACCCAAGAGCTGAAGGGCATTGCAACGCACTGTGAGACCTATAGGTGAGCCACCGTTGGGGTTTCTGCGGATCTGCGGATCGTCCGGATCATCTACCCAGTATACCCAAGGAGCTATATATACTCTCATCGGTTGACTTGCAGAGCCATCGGTAAGAGCTGCCATAGCCTCATTGAAATCATTGAATATGTAAGGAGATTTTGCAGCTTCTGCATCACTGAGGCTTCCATCTACATAGAAGGACTTAGGCCCTAACTGCACTTTCTCTCCTCTATAATCTATAGTCTGAGACCAGACAGAGAGAGCACAAAATACCAGAGCAAAGGTCAATGCAAACTTTTTCATCATGATAATATTTAATCGAGTTTTCTATACTTGAAATTACTGAACTTAACTTCACCCTCACCGATGGCCACAAGACCAGGGAGCATGCTCTGGAACTCATGGAAGGTGTTGTGATTGTAGCCTGAGATCTCGATGCCCCAGTCGTCCTGCTTCCAGTTGACGCCATCGAGGCTGTAGTAGGCAGAAACCACTTGATGATCGTTGCGCAGGCGAAGCCAGCAATGGGTCACATCCGGAATGCGCTTGCGCACACCGCCCTTATCTCTTCTGAAACGCATCGTACCTCGCGAATCAAAACCTTCGCCCACATAATACTGGCTGTTGTAGTAGAGCACAAGACCCGCGGTAGCGGTAGGATCGCGCTCGATCTCAACTTCAAATTCGTAGGCCTGATCGCCGGCAACAAACATAAACGGTGCGGAATTGGCAGGGCTGTCGCCTTGAGCCTTGAGTGTGAGCACTCCGTCTGCAATATTTGCGCGGGCAGGATCGAAGTCTTTATAGTATTTCCAGTCAAGACCCACGCGGAACTCTCCTAAACGGGCTTTTCTGTCATAAGGCTTGAGCGGAAGCGGTGCAGGAAGCGGATCCTCCACGATGTTCTCGCCAAGAGACTCAAACCAACCTTCCTCATTGAGGATCACAGGCTCAAGAAGAGTCTGACGGCCAAGGTTATAGTATCCGTTTTCGTAGGCATGATATACAATGTACCAGCGTCCGTCAGGAGTGTCGACAAGAGAGCCGTGACCTCTTGACCACCAACGGTCCGTATTGTGGTAGGTGTGTACAAGCGGGTTGTATGGAGAATTCTCCCAAGGGCCATCCACGGACTTGCTTCTTGCGATGGCGACAAGATGGCTTGTCGGAGGACCGGCTGTGCCGCCCTCGGCTGCGATATAATACCACCAGTCACCTATCTTCTTGATCTTAGGGCCTTCCAGAGCAAGACCTTCGGTAATCCATCCTTCAGGGATAGGCCATCCGTCGTAGACTTTTTCAAGCGTGCCGGGCACAGTGTCCAGACCATCCTCTGTGAGCTGGATGCGACGGCCTCCACTGAGGAAAAGCCATTTTGTGCCGTCATCGCCCACTGCGATACATGGGTCGATGTGACCGACATGAAGGTCATACGGCTCACTCCAAGGTCCATATGGCGAGTCGGCAGTCACCACGAAGTTACCGACATTGTGCACGGTAAAATAGATGCAGAACTTATCTCCCTGCTTTGAGATATCAGGCGCCCACACGCTTCCCAGATAGGTCTGAAGGGCATAGCTGATAGGCTCCCAGTTTACGAGATCAGTCGAGTGCCACACGATGAGGCCCGGATTATAGTCAAAAGAAGAGTGGGTCATGTAATAGTCCTCGCCGTCTCTGACAATCGAAGGGTCAGGATAGTCTCCGCCAAGAATCGGATTGGTAAAAGTACCATGCGGAGCAGGATCAGCGCCACACGATGCCAGCAGCAAGATGGTGCTGATGAATAGAAGAATTCTTTTCATACAGGTAATGGTTATTATTCTCCCAAATATACAAAAAAGGGCCGGTACTTTCTACAGTACCGACCCTTTTTCTATCAACTTGATGACTATGCGTTAGGGAGACCGTAACCGTTGGTTACATTACCCTTTGACTGCTGGATAGTCTCGAGTGGAATTGGGTGATGATAAAGAGGAACTTCTGACTTCTCAATACCTGAAAGGATATTGTAGTCCCAAAGCTGATCCTTATCCTTAACCATACCTGAACCCCAATCAGTCTTGACATAACCGTCAGCCTCAAGAGCCTTAGCCTCTGCTCCGTCTGGATCGATGTACTCAAAGAGACCCTTGATTGCAAGGTTGTGGTCTGTGCCCTTCACTGCACCTGCAGATGAAGTGGTTGAGTAGTCATAGACACCTCTCCAACCAGGAGTAAGTGCAGGATGTGACTCGTCTCTGTCATAAGTCAATGGCTGGTCGAGCTTCACAAGCTTAGTCCAGATATACTGAGACATAACTCTGCCGTTAGGGAACTCATAGTAACCGTCAGCCTCAAGACCAGCGATAAGAGCCTTGATGTCAGCGCGTACCTGCTTAGCCTTTGCTGAGAATGTACCATTGCGGATCTCGTTCCATCTGATATCACCCTCACCAAGAAGCTCTCTCTTAACCTCAGCATTTACTGCCTCGATGAGAGCGTCACCTGTGAGTCCTGAAAGCTTATGAGTGTCATCACCAAATGCTCTTGCGCGGAGCTGGTTGAGGATGCTGAGAGCCTCAGCGTCATCACCAAGCTGTGCAGAAGCCTCAGCGAGAAGAAGCATAGTGTTGGACATTCTACGCATCACGTAGTTAAGACCTGAATTACGAGCCTTAGTAACATAAGGAACCTTCATCTTGCTGATATCCCACTTGTTGATAGCGATACCACCATTAAGACGAGAACCTGAAACGAGAGTTACCATTGCCTCGTTACCTGCACCGTCAGAACCGGTTACAACTGCAGAAGCATCCCATCTCTTGTCACCATCCTCATAACCTGTGTAGTAGAATGTAGGCATCACACGGATTCCTGAGAACACCTTACAAGGGGCAGCATTGGTGTTACCACCATTTGATGGACGACCCTGTGAGTATGGACGCTCAGTCTGGTTAGGAGCGATATTACCTACCTCATAGATAGACTCTGGAGAAATCTCCTTATCGTGCATATACTGGAAACCTCTCTGGAATGGGTTGTTTGCATAGTCACGCTCGTCAACAGTAATAAAAGAGAGTGAACCCTTGCGCTCGTTAAGAACTCTGCGAAGGTATGTCTGAGCCTCTCTATAGTAGCTCTGCCAGTCATTACGACGTACATAATCAGCCTTCTCACCGGTAATCTTAGCTGTAAACTGAACATCACCATAAAGGCCGGCAACATCCTTGCGGATAGTCTGGTAGCCACCAGAAAGGAGAGCAGCCTCACCGATGAGGTGGTTAGCAAATGGACGAGACATTCTCTCGGCAGTGATACCACCCTCACCGAGGTCATACATGCGTGGCTCAACTTCCTTGAGCACAGCGATGATATTGTCAAGGATATCAAATCTTGAAGTGAGAGTATACTCCTCTACGATTGAGTTCTCGATTCCATAAGGGACATCACCATAGTGACGCACGAGCTCATAGTAGCAGTATGCCCAAAGAGTCATAGCCTCACCATGAAGCTGAGTCCAGTCGTTTACCTTATTTGCCTCTACAGCACTCTTGTACTCTTCCTTATCTGCGATAATATTTGCGATACGAGCACAACGTGCAAGGATAGAATAGAGGTTGTTAAACTGGCTCTTCATCTTATCCACGCCGTTTTCTGTAGGCTGGAGGAAGCCGTTACGTCCGTTACCTGAGTTGTACTCCGGATAGTACTCTGCATCAGTACAAGGGTCGTTCCAGTTATAGTTACCACCACCGGCAACACCACGGTATGTACCATAGCAGTATGCAAGTGTCTTGAATGTCTCTGCAGGAGTTGATGTTACAAAAGCATCATCAGTCTGAGCAGGAGAAGAAACACCGAGATAGTCGCCTGACTTACACTGAGTAAGGAAAAGGCAAGCTACAAGAGCAATAATTGAATATAAAATCTTTTTCATACCTGCCATAAATTAGAATGAAACATTTACACCAAGGACAAATGAGCGAGCACGAGGATATGCACCCCAGTCAAGACCAGGAGTTGGATATGTCGCGTTGTTGTGACGCTCGTTTACGCTGACCTCAGGATCAAGACCTGAGTATTTTGTGAGAGTGAGAAGGTTATAAACTGTACCATAGACGCGGAGAGCGCTGATGCCCAACTTCTTGGCGAAGTCGCTGCTAGTAGGAAGAGTATAACCGAGAGTCATGGTGTTGAGACGGAGGTAAGAACCATCCTCGATACCAAGAGTAGAAACTACACCGTCCTCATTGTAGCAAAGTGGATACTGTGCATTTTTGTTGACAGCATCAAACTCCTCTGGAGTGTGGAGTCTCACGAGCTGACCGTTCTGGATATCATAGATCTTGTATGCGTCAGCAAGGAATGCCATGTGGTTCTGATATACAGCAGTCTCCTTGTAACCCATCAAAGAAGCCTGACGGTTTACGTTGTAGATCTGGTTGCCCACGCTGTAGTTGAAATACATACCGAGATCCCAGTTCTTGTAGTTGGCGTTGATGTTGAAACCACCGGTAAACTTGGCGTTCATGTCACCAATGATTCTGTAGTCAGCGTCATCAACCATCATGTTGCCGTCAACGTCCTCAAACTTAGCCATACCTGGGTGAGCATTCTGTCCTGAAGGCACGTTGGTAGAGATACCGTGTACAACACCTGTTACTGCAGGGCTCACGTCAGGAATACCAGGCTTAAGAGTGTAGACCTGAGTTGTAGGATCATAAGTAAAGTCATCAGTTGTATACATACCGATATACTTGAGACCTCTAACAAGACCTACCGGCTTGTCTACATAAAGACCATAGTCGTTACCAGGGTTACCTGCTGAGAACCAACCTGAACCATAGATACCGGTTACACCCTCTGCGAGAGCGTCAACATTGTTGCGGTTGAAGTTGATGTTGCCACCAACCTGGAGACCCCAGTCCTTAGTCTCAACGAGAGTAGCATTGAGAGAGATCTCAAGACCCTTGTTGCTTGTCTGACCTACGTTGGCATAAGTTGATGTGAAACCTGTGATACCAGGGATAGTTGTGCGCATAAGGAGGTCCTTGGTAGTATTCCAGTATGCGTCGATTGTACCTGAAAGCTTACCATCAAAGAGACCGAAGTCTACACCCACGTTACGAGTGATTGTAGTCTCCCACTTGAGGTCAGGGTTGGCCATTGAAGAAGCAAGAGTATATGATACGTAGTTTGTACCATTGTAAGTATAGTTGGTTGAGCTTGCAGACCAAGTCTGTGACCAGAGGTCAGAGCTGATACCATCGTTACCTACTGTACCATAAGATACACGGAGCTTGAGCTCATCCATATCTACGTCCTGCATGAAGTCTTCCTCCAATACCTTCCAAGCAAATGCACCTGCTGGGAAGTAACCCCAACGATGATTAGGAGCAAACTTAGAAGAACCATCGGCACGGAATGTAGCAGTGAAGAGGTAACGGTCCATCAATGTGTAGTTTACACGACCGAAGTATGAGAGGATGCGCTCAGGAGTGTTGTAACCTGTATAGAATGGGTTAGTCTCTGTGCTGTGCTCCTTGTCATACTGGTTGATCATAGCAAAGGCATTGTCCTTTGTGAAGTTTGAAGGGAAGTGGTCAGCCTTGATAGTCATGCTGTCACCACCTGTGTTGGACATCTCCTGACCCACGAGTACATTGAATCTGTGGTTCTCACCGAAGTTGAACTCGTAACCGAGAGTGTTGGTCCAACGCATTCTCCATGAGTTACCCATAGAAAGGGTAGCTGCACCGGCAAACTGCTTCTCACCTGTTGCGTCGTCGATATAGTTGTTGTGGATAGCACCACCCCAGATCTTGTTCTGGTTGTAGCTACGACGGAGAGTGAGATCTGTGTGATATCTCAAGCCCTTGATGATGTTCCAGTCGAGAGATACAGTACCTGTGAGGGTCTGACGCTGACGGAGTGGCTCATAGTCCATGATACGGTTATATGGATCGTAGCGGTCCCAAAGAGGGTACTTACCATACTGCTCGATTGCGCCCTCTCTGAAAGCAGCTGTATCACCAAGAAGGTCCTCAGTTGCGATCGGACGGAAACGGTATGCAAAAGAAAGGAGTGAACCGTTGTTGTTACCTGCAGACTCGTCAGAAACGATTGACACGTCTGTATAACGGAGATCAAGACCTACATTGAGGTTGTTAGAGATCTTCTGGTTAACCTTGAGGGATACATTGGCTCTCTGGTTGTATGAGTTGACCTTCATACCCTGCTCGTCATTGTAGTTGACTGAGAAGAGAACCTTGGTGTTCTCGTTACCACCTGAAACAGAGAGGTCGTGGCTGTGAGAGAAAGAGTTGTTGTAAACCTTCTTCTGGATATCATAAGCCTTTACGTTCTTGTAACGGTTGATATCACCATACTGACCGATACCGAAGAGCTTCTCAAATGGCTCAACAAACTGAGATCCGTTGGCATCTGCATTGGCCCATACATAAGATACATAGTCATATGGGTTCATAGCCTCGATGTAAGCGGTAGGAGTGTTCAGCTTAGCGTAGCCGCTATAGCTAACCTTCACCTTGCCTTCCTTAGCACCCTTTGTAGTGATGAGTACTACACCGTTGGCACCACGGGCACCATAGATAGCGGTTGAAGATGCATCCTTAAGGATATCGATAGACTCTACCTGATCTGATGGGATGTCGCTGAGTGTACCTGCAACACCGTCGATGAGGATGAGTGGGTCATTGCTCTGAGAGATAGAACCACCACCACGGACGCGGATATTGATAGTAGCATCAGGACGACCGTCCTGTGAAACGATATTAACACCGGCAAGCTTACCCTGGAGTGCCTGAGCGATGTTTGATACAGGCGCAGACGCAAGCTGCTTCGCGTTTACAGAAGCCACAGAGCCTGTGAGGTCACGTCTCTTGACTGTCTGGTAACCGATAACGACTGTCTCATCGAGGAAAAGAGCATCCTCCTTGAGAACGAAGTTGTAGACATTCTGATTCTGAGCCACGTTCATCTTTTCATCAGCATAACCGATGAGAGATGCTACGATTGTAGAACCAGTTGGAACTGTGAGTGTCCACTCACCATCAAGTGCGGTGATAGTACCATTCATAGTGCCTTCTACTAATACGGAAGCACCTACGATTGGCTCGCCATTGATGTCTTTTACAGTTCCGGAAACTTTCTGCTGAGCAAATGCCACGCCACCAATAAGAAGGAGAACCGCAGCAAATGCAGCCTTAAGATGAGAATTCATCATAATTTGAACTGATTTAATTAAACTTATAGGTTATTGATTAGATATAAATCTCAAAGTAATGGGTAAAACAATCTGCAAATATAGAAATTCTTCATGATTTAACAAACTTTAAAAGAAAGCAGCCTTTGATATTTATAATTTATTGATATTTCCATCGTTTTTGTTAAATTTGCAAGTTGTAATAACTAATTTAAATCCTATGCCAAAAGTAATAACCTTCGGAGAAATCATGCTCCGTCTCTCTACACCAGGGTACTTAAGATTCGGTCAAGCAAAGCAATATGATGCCACTTTTGGTGGTGGCGAAGCCAATGTTGCAGTTTCACTCGCAAACTACGGTCTTGACGCAAAGTTTGTCACCAGACTTCCTAAAAACGACATCGCAAAGGCTTGCGTCAACGATCTCCGCTCATACGGCGTTGACACTTCTGATATCGTTTATGGCGGTGACCGTGTAGGTATTTATTTCCTTGAGACAGGTGCCGTGGCACGTCCTAGCAAAGTGGTTTATGATAGAGCCAACTCTTCTATCGCTACCATCCAGCCGGGTGAGATCGATTGGAAGACAGTGCTTCAGGGAGCAGATTGGTTCCACTGGACAGGTATCACTCCTGCCCTCAGCCAGGGTGCAGCAGACGCTTGCCTTGAAGCAATCAAAGCAGCCAATGAGATGGGCATCACAGTTTCTTGTGACCTTAATTATAGAAAGAACCTTTGGAAATATGGCAAGCAGGCCAGCGAGATCATGCCTGCTCTCGTTGAGGGTTGCGACGTGATCCTTGGCAACGAGGAAGATGCCGAGAAGGTATTTGGCATCAAGCCTGAGGGCTTTGATGTGACTTCTACCGGCGGCCAGATCGACCAGCAGAGATTCCAGAGCGTGGGCGAGCAGCTCATGGCTAAGTTCCCTCGCGCAAAGAAGGTCATCATCACTCTCCGTGGTTCAATCAACGCCAACCACAACACTTGGGGTGGCGTGCTTTGGGATGGCAAGACTCTCTACCAGTCTCCACGCTACGACATCACTCACATCGTGGACCGTGTAGGCGGTGGCGACTCATTCATGGGTGGTCTCATCTATGGTCTCATCTCTTATCCTGAGGATGATCAGAGAGCTCTCAACTTTGCAGTTGCAGCTTCTTGCCTCAAGCACACAATCTTCGGTGACTTCAACCAGGTGACTGTGGCAGAGGTAGAAAACCTCATGAAGGGTGACGGTTCCGGCCGCGTTTCTAGATAATACATCAGCTATGGCAAAATATTCAAAGCTACAGGTCCTCCAGACCATGAAGGAGACAGGAATAGTTCCTGTATTCTACAATGCTGACGTTGAGGTCAGTAAGAAAGTGCTCAAGGCTTGCTACGATGGTGGCATCAGAGCTTTTGAGTTTACAAACCGCGGCGACTTTGCTCAGGAAGTATTTGCTGAGCTTGTCAAGTATGCCAACAAAGAGCTCCCAGGCATGATCATGGGTATCGGCTCTATCGTAGATCCGGGCACAGCTGCAATGTACATCCAGCTTGGCGCCAACTTCGTAGTGGGTCCTGTATTCAATCCGGCAGTTGCTCCGATCTGCAACCGCCGCCTCATCCCTTATTGCCCAGGTTGCGGTACCATGAGTGAGGTCAGCGCTGCTCAGGAAGCAGGTTGCGATGTGTGCAAGATCTTCCCTGGTGACGTCCTCGGACCTGCATTTGTCAAGGATCTCCGCGGACCTATGCCATGGAGCCAGGTGATGGTAACAGGTGGCGTGAAGCCTGAGAAGGCCAACCTCGAGGCTTGGTTCAAGGCTGGCGTTACTTGCGTGGGCATGGGTTCAAACCTCTTCCCTAAAGACGTTATGGCAGCAGGCGAATGGGAGAAGATCTCTCAGATCTGCAGCGATGCATTAGATATCATCAAACAAATCAAATAATTATGTCTACTCAGAAAAAACTAATGACCAACTGGCGTTGGTGGCTCTGCTCGCTTCTTTTTGTTGCGACTACAGTAAACTACCTTGACCGTCAGGTACTCTCTCTCACCTATGAGGAGTTCATTAAGCCGGAGTTCCATTGGACTGATGCACACTACGGAACTATCACATCATTCTTCTCCATCTTCTATGCTATCTGCTGTCTTTTTGCAGGTAAGTTCATCGACTGGATGGGTACAAAGAAGGGTTACATCATCGCCATCGCAGTATGGTCGTTTGGTGCTGTCCTCCACGCTGCTTGCGGCTGGGGTACAACTCTCTTTGTTGATGGTGTTGACAGTGTAGCAGCTCTCAAGGCTCTTGACGTGGCAAACACTTCAAGCAACGTGCTTCTTGCCATCTCAACTACTTCTGTATATCTCTTCCTCCTCTGCCGTGGTATCCTTGCTCTCGGTGAGGCCGGAAACTTCCCTGCAGCCATCAAGGTTACAGCTGAGTACTTCCCTAAGAAAGACCGTGCTTTTGCAACATCTATCTTCAATGCCGGTGCATCTGTAGGTGCTCTTGCAGCTCCTCTTTGCATCCCACCTATCGCCAAGGCTCTTGGTTGGGAGTGGGCATTTATCATCATCGGTGGTCTCGGATTCCTCTGGATCTTCTTCTGGCACTTCATGTATGAGAAGCCTGAGAAGTCAAAGCATGTCAATGCTGCTGAGCTTGAGTACATCCACCAGGATGACGAGGCTGAGGCTGCTGAGGCACAGAAGAATGCTGCTGATGCTACTGAAGAGAAGTCTGTCTCTCTCTGGGCTGCATTTAAGTTCAAGCAGACCTGGGCTTTCATCACTGGTAAGTTCTTCACAGACGGTGTGTGGTGGTTCTTCCTCTTCTGGGCTCCATCTTACTTCCAGAATCAGTTTGGTGCAAAGGCTTCTGACCCACTCGGACAGGCTCTTATCTTCACTCTCTATGCAATCGTGACTGTTGTTTCTATCTTCGGCGGCTACCTTCCAAAGGTATTTGTTGAGAAGAAGGGCATGAACCCTTATGCAGGTCGTATGCTTGCTATGCTCATCTTTGCATTCTTCCCAATCGCCGCTCTCTTTGCACAGCCACTCGGAATGCATTTCAACAGCCCATGGTGGCCAGCTATCCTCATCGGTCTTGCAGGTGCAGGACACCAGGCATGGTCAGCCAACCTCTTCTCTACTATCGGCGACATGTTCCCTAAGAGCACAGTTGCAACTATCACCGGTATCGGTGCGATGGCAGGTGGTGTAGGTTCAATGATCATCCAGAAGGTAGCAGGTAACCTCTTCGTTCACGCTGAGGAGATGGGCGCTGCATTTACATTCTTCGGATTTGAGGGCAAGCCAGCCGGCTACTTCATCATGTTCTGCTTCTGCGGTGTTGCATACCTCATCGCTTGGAGCATCATGAAGGTTCTCGTGCCTAAGTACAAGAAGATCGTCCTCTAATAGGAATAGATACCTCTTTAATATAAAAAAGACTCTGGCTAAGTTTAGTCAGAGTCTTTTTTGGTTATATTTGTGACTGAATATAAATATAATATGTATAAAATCGGTATAATCTGCGCAATGCAGTGTGAGCTCGAGCTTCTCTCTCGCGAATATGACAGCACCACCGGGCACATCCGCAGTGTGCTTTCGGGCATCGGCAAGGTCAATGCAGCGATGGCCGCCAGCACACTCATCGACAGCTTCCATCCGGATTGCATGCTCTCGATCGGCGTGGCCGGATCGTTTGCCGAAGGCGTGAGCGAAGGGGATGTTATAATTGCCTCAGAGACAGCCTACCACGATGTGTGGTGCGGAGAGCAATGCAGCTTCGGACAAGTCGAAGGGCAGCCGCAGAGATTTGCCTGCGACAGCATCCTGCTCAGCAAAGCTACAGCGGCACTGCCTCAGGCTCGTGTGGGCCTGAATATTACCGGCGACCAGTTTTATATCAGCATGGAGGAAGACGCGCGTCAGAAAGCTCTCTACCCCGACGCTCTCTCCATTGACATGGAGGCGACTGCCGTGGCACAGGTGTGCCGCGCCAAGGGAGTTCCTTTCCTTGCGGTCAAGATCATCAGCGACCAGCACAATGACGACCGTCAGGCAGAGAGATATGCTGATTTCTGGGACAATATGGCGGAAAAGTCATTTACAGTCATTAAAAAGATAATCAACTCTTTACAACGATGAAAGCAATACCAAGTTTTACAATAGATCACCTCACTCTTCTGCGTGGAATCTACGTCTCACGCACAGACCAGGTGGGTGGTGAGACAGTTACGACATTTGACATCAGGATGGTGGAGCCCAACAGGCAAGCGGCCCTCTCACAGGAGTCCATACACACCATTGAGCACCTTGCTGCGACATATCTTCGCAACGAGCCTCAGTGGCAGGACAAGATCATCTACTGGGGTCCGATGGGCTGCCTCACAGGCAACTACCTCATCATGAAAGGCGCACTCCAGCCTGCTGACATCTGGGATCTGATGAGAGACACCTTCCGCTTTATTGCAGAATTTGAGGGAGAGATCCCGGGAGCTAAGCCGAAGGATTGCGGCAACTGGTCACTCCACAACCTCGAAGAGGCTCGCAAGGATGCCCACATCTACCTTGAAGAGGTGTTAAACAAAGCTCAATAGGATGCGCATAACTCTTCTGACAGTAGGCAAGACCGACGTTGATTGGGTAAAAAGCGGTCTGGACTTATATAGCTCCAGGCTCAAGCACTACATCCCTTTTGATGTCGTGTGCCTGCCGGAGCTCAAAAATGTCTCTGCTCTCAGCAAAGACCAGATAAAGGAAAAAGAAGGAGCCATGTTGCTCAAAAGCATCAAAAACTCCGACCAGGTGATCCTGCTTGACGAGAGAGGCAAAATGTTCCGCTCGGTAGAGTTTGCAAAATATATTCAGGAAAAGCTAAGTCACAGCTCTTCAGATATAGTTTTTGTGATTGGAGGAGCCTATGGTTTCTCTGATGAAGTATATCAAAGAAGCAACGGAAAGATCTCACTCTCACCTATGACCTTTTCTCATCAGATGGTGAGAACGATTTTTGCAGAGCAGTTATATAGAGCATTTACTATCCTCAAAGGAGAACCATATCACCACGAATGAAAATTGATCTAAAGGAGCATTATAAGGATTTGATTTCCGGATTC
>CALEJC010000032.1 GCA_937898205.1 uncultured Bacteroidales bacterium | reverse complement strand
ACGAACCTGATGAATGAACAGGATATGGCAGAACTGGAAACTTTTTGTAAAACGAATCAGGATATGATCGTTTCCTTTGAACCGGATCGATATAGAAAACATGCGTCAAAGAAAACTTTTTTCATAAAAGCAAGTGAGCGTATAGTTCTGAAAAGAAGATTGTGGAAAGATAAAATTGCGAATTCCAAACGCCTGGCATGGTATATGCAAAAGACAAGCCATGCAAGCAGTAAAGTGAAATGGCTAAAACGGCTTATTTGTCTGCCGTTGTTATTCTGTTATAGAAACGAAGAATAGGCGTTTTAAGTATAGGAGTATGGACATAAAATATGTGTGGAATTGCTGGAATTGTTAAATATAAAGACAATCCCATAAAGAATATTGAAACCATGAATCAGAAGATTCATAGACGTGGTCCCGATGCAGGTGATTATTGGTTGTGTGAAAATGACCGCATTGTACTTGGACATCGCAGACTGGCAATCGTGGATCTGACGGAATGCGGAAGTCAGCCCATGGTATCTGCGAGTGAACGGTATGTTATGGTTTATAATGGGGAGATTTATAATGCCCTTGAAATCAAAGGACAGATGGCGGCTGCATTTGGAGTAGAATCCTATCGCGGAACTTCCGATACGGAGATTCTGCTTCGGGCAATTGAGCATTATGGATTAAAAGAAACTTTGGTAAAATGCCGTGGCATGTTTGCTCTTGCTGTTTATGACAGACAGGAAAAAGTTTTGAAGCTTGCCCGTGACCGTATGGGCGAGAAACCTTTGTACTATGGTTTGGTAAATGGAAGTTTTGTATTTTCATCCGATATCAATGCCATAAAAGTAGTAGATGGTTTTCAGAATCCGATTGAAGAAAAGGTGTTAAGGGCATACTTTGTCAACGGATATATTTCTCGCAAGCTCGGTATCGCTCCTACCATCGAGGATGCAACCCGTCCTAAGATAATGCCTTGGCCGAAGGCCGGCCTGAAAGTTGAGGACCTGATGAGGATGTGTGGCTCAGGTATCTATGTTACAGCATTTAACGGTGGCAACAGCAATTCAGCTACGGGTGATTTTTCCTACGGTGTGGAGGGCTTCTTGTTTGAGGACGGACAGATTGTGCGCCCTATCAGCGAGATGCTGATGACAGGCAATTTTATAACGCTTTGGGGTGATTTGATTGCGGCCGGAGACGATGCCCGTACTTGTTTATCAAAACTTATTCCTACCTTAGCGTTTTCAAATGTAGATTTTAGTGGATAAATTTTAATATTAGATAATTATGAAGATTGAAAAGAACAAAGTAGTAGCAGTGAGCTACGAACTTGAAGTAGAAGGTCAGATCGCTGACAAGGCCGGTTCTGAGAAACCACTCGAATATATTCAGGGCACAGGAATGCTTCTTCCTAAGTTTGAGGCGGAGCTTGAGGGCAAGGAGCCGGGTGACAGCTTTGCATTTACTCTCACACCGGAGGAAGGTTATGGTGAGTATGATCCTGCATATATGATTGATCTCCCTAAGGCAGCATTTGAGGTTGACGGCCAGCTTAGAGAGGATCTTCTTGTACCTGGAATGATCATCCCTATGCTCAATTCAGCAGGTCAGGTGGTTCAGGGTAAGGTAGACAAGGTTGGTGAAGACACTGTTACTATGGACTTCAACCATCCGATGGCAGGCAAGACTCTTAACTTCTCAGGCAAGGTAGAGAGCGTGCGCTCTGCTACAGAGAAAGAGCTCACAGAAGGCCTCCATGGCGAATATCTCCCTAAGGAGGGTTGCCATTGTGGCGGACATTGCGGCGAAGGCAACTGTGGCGGCGACTGCAATTGCGGTGATGGTTGCGATTGTGGTGATGAGTGCCATTGCGGCGACGACTGCAATTGCGAGAAATAAAAAAGACAGAGAGTGGCAAGGACAGCGGTCGTAATACTCAATCTTAATACTAAAGACTACCTTGAGGCGTTTCTACCTGCTTTGATAAAGAGCACGCAGGGTCTTGATGCTGAGGTGGTTGTGGCGGATAATGGGAGTAGCGACGGGTCTTTGTCCCTGGTCGGGGAGAAGTTTCCTTGTGTGCGGACGATAGCTCTTGATGAAAACACAGGTTTTACAGGAGGCTACAATCGTGCGATTGCCAGACTGCTTGATGGTGAGGACGCTCCCGAGTATATTGTTTTGATTAATTCCGATATTGAGGTGGATGAGTCTTGGCTTGAGCCTTTGATCGCTCAGCTTGACTCCGACCCTCAGTGCGGAGTGTGCGGCCCGAAGTTGCACAAGCTGTTGTATAAGGACGGCAGCTATCACAGGAGCACCATGTTTGAGTATGCCGGTGCAGCGGGCGGGCTGATTGATCGCAACGGATTTCCATTCTGCCGAGGAAGGATCCTTGGCCGGGTGGAAGAAGATAAAGGTCAGTATGATGATGCTGACACTGCGGTGTTCTGGATTTCCGGAGCATGTCTGGCGACCCGTGCAAGCCTCTGGCGGGAGCTTGGCGGCTTGGATCAGCGCTTCTTTGCACACATGGAGGAGATTGATTTCTGCTGGCGTGCGGCGCTCAAAGGCTTTAGCGTCCGTCTGGTGCCTCAGAGCGTGGTTTATCACATCGGTGGAGGCACGCTGGGGTCGGATTCGCCTTTCAAGCTCAGGCTGAATTATCGCAATTGCCTGATGATGCTGGAAAACAATCTGCCTTGCACCGTGGGTGCAGATGCTGCCCGCAAGCGTTTGAAACGGCGCATGTGCATTGACAATTGTGCGGCATTGGCCTACCTGCTGCTTCTCAAGTGGGAGAGCTTTAAGGCGGTAAGGCAGGCGCACCGGGAGTTTAAAGCGTTGAGTCGCGGGCTGCAAGGTGATGCGGTTGTGTCTCCGCTCGCGGGGATGCCGGATGTGAGCATATTTGCGGAATATTTTAGGAAAAGATAAGTAGGTCGATCATGAGAATCGTTATTATGGGTGCCGGTGAGGTTGGATCTCACCTTGCCAAAATGCTTAGAAGTGAAGTCGGAGATATCGTCGTAATCGATGATAGCCCTGAGCGCATCTCAGGTCTTGCGTCTTATGTTGATGTTGAGGCCATCTGTGGCAATCCTACTTCTGTGCAGGTGCTTAAAAATGCAGATGCTGCCAGTGCAGACTTGTTTATTGCCGTATATCCTCGTGCTGCGCAGGAAATCAATATTGTCGGTGCGATCCTGGCTAAGCAGTTGGGTGCAAAAAAGGTTGTTGCCCGCATTAGTGACGAAGATTACCTCTCTCCGGAAAACAAACTGTTGTTCAAGCAGATGGGCATCGATCTGATGTTCTACCCTGAGCGCACGGCTGCCGACGAAATTATTGATTTTCTTAAGCATAATTCTACCGCCGAGAGCATGGAGTTTGCTCGTGGAAGGCTGCAGATAGCTGTCTATAAGCTCAATGAGGATTCGCCGATGCTTGACCTGCGCCTGGATGAATTCATTAAAACCATCCCGGCCGAAGATCTGAAGAATTTTAGAATTATCGCCATCAATCGCGATGGTAAAACAATTATCCCTAATCTGGATAGCAAGTTTAGGTTTGGAGATCTCGTCTTTACAATCACAAAACGCGAAGGCATAGAAGCGCTCAATGGCTATTTCGGCAAGAACAATATCGATATCAACAGCGTTTTTATCCTTGGTGGCGGTCCCATCGCACAGATGCTTGCTACCTCTCTTGACAAAGAGGGACTGAAAGTTAAACTGGTGGATAAGGATAGAAGCCGCTGTGTGGAGCTTTCTGAGAGACTATCCGACAGCATTGATATTGTCCATGGAGATGGCAGAAACTCTGATTTTCTATATGAGGAAGGCATACAGCAGTTTGATGTGTTTGTGGCCTTGACCGATAGCGATGAGAGCAACGTGCTGTCTAGTGTCGTTGCCAAAAAATTTGGCGTACCTCGCACCGTTGCTGAAATAGAGAATCTCGAGTATATCCGCATCGCAGAAGAGATGGGTATCGATAGCGTGATTAATAAAAAGCTCATTACTGCAGGCAGAATCTTCAGGTTTACCCTTTCCGATAAGGCCCGTTTTGTGAGATATATGGCTGGTACCAACACAGAGGTGGTAGAATATGTGGTGGCTCCGGGTGCGGCCATCACCAAAGCTCCTCTTAAGGACCTGAAATTCCCGGCCAACGCGATTATCGGTGGCGTAATCAGGAGTAGCGAGTCTTTTATTGCAGTGGGGGATACGCAGATCGAACCTTATGATAGAGTGGCGATTTTTGCCCTTCCGGAGTCTATAAAAGAAATTGATAAGTTCTTTAAGTAGTGACATATTGTCATTGGCAGAACTTTTGATAATATCCTAGCGCATCTCGCTTGGGGCTACAACTTGCCAGCGTGTGCCGGCAAGTGTTTTTTTTGAGCGAGGATAAATAATTACGATTATGACTAAGGAAAAAGATATTATTGAAGAAGTAGCTTCAGAACAGGTGACAGAAAGCAAAAAGAAGAAAACCGTTAAAAAAGAAGACCCGCTTAAGAAGCAGGTGGAGGAGCTCACTGACAAATTGTCCCAGGAGAAGGACTCTTATGTCCGTCTCATGGCTGAGTTTGAGACTTTCCGCCGTCGCACAGCAGAAGACAGGCTGTCTTTGATTGCTTCGGCTTCAGCTGATACGATCAAGGGATTGCTCCCTGTGCTCGACGATTGCGAGAGGGCACTTCAGGTGATCGGTAATTCTTCTGATGCTGCGGCAAAAGAAGGTATAGAGTTGATTTATGGCAAATTGATGGAATACCTCAAGACTCGTGGCCTTCAGGTGATCGAGGCAAAGGGAGAAGCTTTTGACACTGACTTCCATGAGGCAGTGACTCAGTTCCCTGTGCAGGACCCTGAGATGAAGGGTAAGGTGATTGAAGTTGTCCAGACCGGCTATCTCTATGGTGGCAAGGTACTTCGATTTGCTAAGGTTGTTGTGGGCGCATAATTTATTGTCAGATGGCAGAGAAAAGAGATTATTATGAGGTGCTTGGCCTCCAAAAAGGGGCAAGTGAGAGCGATATAAAAGGGGCATACCGCAAGGCTGCCCTTAAGTGGCATCCTGACCGTTGGGTTTCCGGTACTGAAGAGGAGAAGAAAAATGCTGAAGAGAAGTTCAAGGAGGCCTCTGAGGCATATTCTGTCTTGAGTGATCCGGATAAGAAGGCCAAATATGATCAGTTTGGCTTTGCCGGTGTGTCTGGTGCGGCCGGAGGTGATTGGGGACAAGGTTTTGCCGGGATGGATCTCAATGACCTTCTCAATAACATATTCGGTGGTTTCGGCGGCTTCGGTGGCTTCGGCGGCGGACGTCAAGGCTCGGGCCCTCGCGTGGTAAAAGGCAATGATCTTCAAGTTGTTGTGAGACTCACACTGGAGGAGATCTATACCGGTTGTGAGAAGGAAGTTACCATCAATAGAGCGGTTTCTTGCGCTCAGTGCGGCGGAAAAGGCACCCAGAACGCTTCTGATATCAAGGTTTGTCCGACATGTAACGGCACAGGACAGGTAAGGCAGAGTGCAGCGTTCTTCTTCTCTACCACTGCCACTTGTCCAAACTGTAATGGCACAGGCAAGGTGGTTTCAAACCCTTGTCGCAACTGTCGAGGTACCGGAGTTGAGCGAGTTAGGGAGACTGTCAAAGTCAACATTCCGGCGGGCGTGAGTCATGGTATGAGCATCCCGATGCGAGGTAAAGGCGATGTCGGTCCAAATGGTGGACCTGCAGGTGATCTTTATGTAGTGATTGAGGAGCAGGGACACAACCATTTCAGAAGAGATGGCGAGAACCTTTTCTATACTAGAGTAATCAATGTGATGGATGCTCTCCTGGGTACAGAGATTGAGGTTCCTTGTCTGGATGGCCCATATAAGCTCAAGATTGATGCCGGCACTCAGCCTGGCACGGTGGAGAGACTTCGTGGCAAAGGCCTTCCTTCTCTCAATGGATATGGCAAGGGTGATCTCTATGTGAAGATACTTGTCTGGCTGCCTCATAAGCTCAAAAAAGATGAGAAGAAGCAGCTTGAGGCCATCCGTAACAGCGACTCGTTTAAGATTGATCCGACTCGAGAGGACAGGCAGATTCTGGAAAAGGAAATTAACTATTTTTAGTCCTATATCAATATGATACTTACTACTACACCTACTATTGAAGGTAAAACTATTGTCGAATATAAAGGTATTGTATTTGGCGAGGTTATCAGCGGAGTCAATTTCTTTAAGGATTTTGGTGCGAGCATAAGAAATTTTATCGGAGGTCGCTCCGGCTCCTATGAGAAAGAGCTCATGGATGCCAGAAGCAAGGCCCTCAAAGAACTCGAAGAAAGAGCGTCCGCTTTGGGCGCCAATGCTGTGGTCGGAATCGATGTAGACTATGAGGTGCTTGGTGAAGGTGGCGGAATGTTGATGGTCACTGTTTCAGGAACTGCTGTTATGGCTGTTTAGTCAATTTCTTTACAAAAAGATTTGCAGTTTTGTAAATAATGCCTATCTTTGCAGTCCGAAAAAGTGCAGCCTCTCTTCTCTAGGTCTGATGACGCTGCCCTTAATTGATTAACTATTATGGATTTAATTAGATTAGTAGAGCAGTCTTTCTCTGAAAACAGAGCTGCAGCGTTTCCAAAATTCAAGGCAGGTGACACTATCACCGTAACTTATAAGATTCAGGAAGGTGACAAGTTTAGACTTCAGAGCTTCCGCGGCGTAGTTATCCAGATTTGTGGTGCTACTCCTCACACAAGAACATTCACTATCCGCAAGGTTTCAGGTGGTGTGGGTGTTGAGAGAATCTTCCCTTACGAGTCTCCAGCCATCGAGAGCATCGAGCTCAACAAAGTTGGTAAAGTTCGCAGAGCTCGCATCTTCTACCTCCGCAACCTCTCTGGTAAGAAGGCTCGCATCAAGGAGGCTAAGAGATCAGTAAAAGAGTAGCTTCTGAAATATACTGGCTAGTCCAGTAACCCGGCGCCTTAGCTCAGCTGAATAGAGCATTTGACTACGGATCAAAAGGTCGGGGGTTTGAATCCCTCAGGCGTCACAAGAGCAATCCAAGCTCGCACAAGCCCGGCAATCAAATTGCCGGGCTTTCTGTATTCCGCCTAGAGAAGACTCTTCCCGCTCAATAACAATTGCGCCGGAGTAAATAATTTTTCTATTTTTGCGGAAAGAATAGACGCAAATGAAGAAGATTGTTGTGCTCACGGGAGCGGGAGTCAGTGCAGAGAGTGGTATAAGGACATTCAGGGATAGTGATGGCCTATGGGAGAACCATAGGGTAGAGGATGTGGCAAGCATCGAGGGCTGGTACAGAAACCCCGGTCTGGTCCTTGATTTCTACAACGCCAGGCGTGCGCAACTCTCTGAGGTAGAGCCTAATGCGGCTCATAAAGCGATAGCCGAGCTACAGAAGATGTATACAGTGACAGTGATCACACAAAATGTAGACAATCTCCACGAGAGGGCAGGCAGCAGCAAGGTAATCCATCTGCACGGAGAACTCACAAAAGCCCGTCCCGAAAACAGATACAACGATCGTGACAACTTCTCGGAGTCTTGCGTAATCAATATCGGCACCAAGCCTATCCATCTAGGTGACAAAGCCCCCAACGGGGCGCAACTCCGACCTCATATAGTCTGGTTTGGCGAAGCTGTGCCTAAGATAGAGGAAGCGATTGCGGAAGTCGAGACAGCAGATATATTGCTGATTGTCGGCACATCCATGCAGGTCTATCCTGCCGCCGGTCTATACAGCTATGCTCCACAGGCTACACCGATATATGTGATTGATCCTAAGGATGTGCCGCTTAGAGATAAGCGAGTCATTCACATTAAGGATGTAGCTACAAACGGAATGAAGAATATTTTATTATCTTTGGGGCTTAAATCTGCAAGTGATGACTGAAGAGCATAAACAACTTATCGAGACCCTTACCTCCAGTCTCTTCTCAAATCTGAGCCGGAGATTGACTCAGGAAGAGATGGACAGAGTTATCTCTGCCTATGAGTTTGCCTACAATGCCCATGAAGGCCAGTACAGAAAATCAGGTCTCCCATATATCTCCCATCCTATCTCTGTAGCGACAATCATCGCAGAGGAGATGGAGCTTGATGTCAATACCATCATGGCCGCATTTCTTCACGATGTGGTGGAAGATACGGAATATACCATCGAGGACATCCAGTCGCGATTTGGGGACGATGTCGCCCACCTTGTTGCCGTCGTCACAAAGAACAAAAGTGCTGATAAGAAGCACTCAAAGCAGATTGCCAATTATCGTCAGATCCTGACATCGGTACAATATGATGTCCGCGCCTTGCTCATCAAACTTGCAGACCGTCTCCATAACATGAGGACACTCGAGAGCATGGCACCTGCAAAGCAGATGAAGATTGCAGGAGAAACAGACTACTTCTATGCGCCTCTGGCCAACCGTCTCGGCCTTTATCGCATCAAGCGAGAGCTTGAAAACCTTTCATTCAAATATAGAAGCCCTCGCGAATATCAGGAGCTTGAGTCAAGCGTAAACTTCTACAAAGAAAACAGCGGTCCGGGTATCATCAAGTTTGCCAGCAGCATCCAGCAGCGCCTGGCGGAGGCTGACGTTAAAGTGAGGACAGAGATCCGATATCGCACTCCATACAGCCTCTGGAGAAAGATGTGTGTGGACGGAAGAGATTTTGATCATGTGGAGGTAAAGCACTATATCAGAGTGATTTATGATATTGATCCTGAGAGCTTCTGGACAGAGAAGGACTTGAGTCTGAAGATATATTCAGTGTTGTCTGACTTCTTCAAAGAGCGTCCGGGTAGCATTGTAAACTATATTGATGCCCCTAAGGAAAACGGATACCAGAGTTTCCACTTTACCCTTCTTAATGCGGAAGGTGGTTGGGAGGAGATTCACGTCTCTTCAGAGAGGATGTTGCGTAATGCCCGCATCGGTTGTGCCGCAGAAAAGGTATCAAGCTTCTGGATAGAGAAGTTTAGAGGCCTTCTTAAAGAGCTGGCCAACAGCGCCGACGGAGATGACTTCATGGAGAGTGTAAAAGCCTCTTTCTATCCTGAGGATATCCTTGTCCATACCCCTAAGGGCAAGATAGTGATACTTCCACAAGGCGCTACTGCCATCGACTTTGCGTTTGAGATCCACAGCGATGTCGGAAGGCATGCTGAAGTCGCCCGCATCAATGGTGTGATAAAGTCTGTCAAGACAGAGCTTCGACGTGGTGATTGTGTGGATATCCAGACCAATCCGGACCTTCTTCCTGATCCTGACTGGATTAACTATGTCAAGACGGCAAAAGCAAAGAAGGCTCTCCGCATGCTCAACTCTACAGTCCCAAAGATTAAATATACGAGATGCCCTGTCTGCCATCCGCTTCCTGGTGAAGAAGTGATAGCATTCAAGGAGCCGGACGGATCGGAAGTCCTTCATACTCGCAACTGCGCCATCGCAATCCGCAGGGCTTCAGAGCATGGAGAGGATATTATAGATGCGGTATTTGAGGCCAACGAGAAGCTTCTCTATCCTGTGCGTCTTGACCTTCGTGGAGTGGATAGATATCACCTGCTGAGTGATCTTGTTGAGGGGATTGCAGACAAACAAAAACTCTGCATGACCTATCTCTCTATCAGCACAGTTGATAGGATCGCAACATGCAGAGTTGAATTTATGGTTCACTCGATGACTGAGCTCAATGCGATTATCAGCGACTTCAAGAAAATCCCTAGCGTGGATGAGGTCAAGCTGATAACAAGCAGAAATACTATCTGATCACGCAAAGAGCGTCCCTGTCACAAGTAATTGTCTTGCCGTCACATTCGAGTTTTGCAACTTGAATGAGTGATCGGTTTGGATTAAATCCTTCAGGTCTCGGGCCTGGCCTTCTCGCGCCTCTATCCGGATGTGTGAAATAGAAGATATATGCGTTTTCTCCTACAAGGACGACGTCACAGTGATTGCCTGCAACTCCGTCATCCTTGCCTTTGCCAGGCACCTGTAGGATGTTGCCTGCTTGTCTGGTCCAGGTGTTTGCGTCATCACTTCTATAGACAGCAAAACCCTTCCATTCGTCTACAACCATCCACCAGCTTCCTTTGAGGAAAAATACTTTAGGTCCCTCACAGCGACCAATCCCTTCCACTAGTCCGTGGTCTTCCCAATTATAAAGATCTTTGCTGTCAGCATAGGCGATAAGCTTGCCGCCCGGCTCCTGATTGTACCACATTCTCCAGGTGCCGTCAGGAAGCTTAACCACGTCAGCATCAATTACTTTCTCTGAGATGAGCTTAGGGGTGCTTTCATATTTCCAATCCAGAAGATTGTCGCTGGTAAGGTGAATGATATGACGAGGATGATTCCAATCTGTGAAGATGCCCGGAACATATGTCAGATACATATGATAGAGCTTGCCGTCATCGATTACCGATGGTGCCCAATAGGTAGGTTCCGCATCCGGCGCATATCCAATAGCTGCGTCCTGGAGGTAGCTCCAATGTGCGAGATCTTTGGAGGTGGCGATGCCGATAGGAGTGCCATGTACCCAGGAAACACCATCTGAGTTCTTGATGTTGGCGCGGCGGTTGGTGTAGAACATATACCATTCGCCTGTCTCCCTGTTTTTTACAATCGAAGGGTCGGCAGCGCCGTCATAAATAGTGTCGCGATAGAGCGGCTTTGGAGCTGCAGTGCTGTAGTATTCAAGCAGATTATCCAGCACACTGTCTTCTACCTCAAAGGCGGTGCCGTGACGGATGCCCGAAGGGAACGAGAGCTTTTCTTGTGGCACTGCCTCCCATGTCTTGCCTCTGTCGTGGCTGATTACTGCGCCGTATTCGTGATTTCTGTACTTGTCAAAATATACGATCAGAGATCCGTCTTCCAGGAAAAGTGGAGAAGGTCCTTCTGCCCAGAAAGGTTCGTGGATCGGCTCTGAAACCTCTGTAGGGAAGCCCTTGCGAAGGTTCTTTGTGCGAGTGATGCGCAGGTTCTTCTCTGCAGGAGCAGAGTTTTCGTTTTTTACCACCATGATATAATCCTTGCTCTTCTTGTCGCGGATGATGGCAGCATCAATCACACTGAAGTCCGGATTAAAGAAAATCTCAGTTGGAGTAAATGTGACAAAATCCTTTGTCTTGGTGTAATACATTCTGTGATTGTAGCCTTTCTCGCTCTCGGAAGTCTTTACTTCCGAATGCCTTCCGGGGATGGTGGTCGCCCAATAGATGTAAAACTCTCTGGTCTTGGCGTCATAGAAGAGCTCAGGTGCCCAGCAGTTCTGGGCTGTCGGCTCATGCATCATTACGGGGATGGCTTTCTGCTCGCTCCAGTGGATAAGGTCTGGAGAAGAAGCATAGCCGATGATCTGGTCTGTCCAGCTAGATGTCCACACCATGTGGAATGTGCCATCCGGACCTTGGCAGATGCTCGGGTCTCGCATCAGCTTGTCTTTGCCGATTTCAGGAGTGAGTAGCGAAGCGTTGCCGGCGATAGGAGTCCAGGTGTAGCCGTCGTGGCTGTAGGCAAGGTGAAGTCCGTCTGATTGGCCCACAAAGAAAGAAAAAATGTAGGCTGTGAGCAGTGAAAGTATGTGCATAATTATCTTGATGGTTTAAATCCGTTAAGTGTAAATGCTTCAGCGTTTTCAAACTTGTCCCAGGTGATGTTTCTTGTGACAAGGTCTCTGACATATTCGCTGTTGTTGATAAATTGAGTGATTGTGCCGACGTGGATATCCTCCAGAATAATACCCTGGATAGGGTCTCTCTTGTCTCCTCTGATCTCGTAGATGGCATCGGCCTGCTCGCATTTTGCTCCACGCATGGTGATATTTCTGATGCGGGTTATGGCAGTCTCAAATGTAGGCACGATCTCTCTCCACTGATAAAGCACATCGGTGTCGATCTCAAAGACTCTCTGCATCTTGGTTGCAGACACATTTTCTACTGTTATGTCTTCAATGAAACCGCCACGGCGATGGTTGGTCTTGAGGTAGAAAAGTCGGTAGACGGCGTCTGACGAATGGCAGTCGTGCATATAAACCCTTCTCACGCCGCCGGCCATCTCGCTGCCTATGCCGAGGAGGCAATGTCCTTGAACCACAGTGCAATTGCGCACCACGATGTCTTGAGTCGGAGTCGCGAGTCTCCATGCGTCCTGGTTGCGTCCTGCCTTTATGACGACAGCATCATCTCCCTGATCGAAGATGCAGTCCTCGATCACCGCATGCTGGGTCATCTCCACGTCGATGCCGTCGTTGTTGTGTCCGTGAGCATAGACATTGAGATGGTGGGCCCACACGTCTTTACACATATAGAGATGGATGGTCCAGAACGGGCTTTCTCTGATGCTGAAGCCGTCGAGCTGGATGTTGGTGCAGCGGTTGAACTGGATGAGGTGAGGACGCATGTTGGCTTCGCCTTCTTCCATCCTTCTGTGCTCTATAGGGATGCCGGTAGAGCACATTGCATAAAGCTGTCTTGTGGCTTGGATGTGTGCCTCCGGGCGTGCAAACCAGGTGCGCCAGAAGTCCATCTTTGGCGCAATCGTGCCGCTGCCGCCAATGCCCACATTTTCACATTCATAGGCATAGATAAGAGGCGAATAATTCATGCATTCTGTGCCCTCCCACGAGGTCTTGACTGCCGGCAGATAAAGCTGTGGGTCGTCTTCAAATACCAGAGTGGCGCCTTCGCTGAGATAGAGGCGGCAGTTGCTCTTGAAATGGATAGGTCCGGTGAGCCACTGGCCGGCAGGCACAACCACCGATCCGCCACCCGCTTTGTTGCAGGCAGCCATCGCTTTGCGGAAAGCCTGAGTTGTCGCTTCTACATTTCCTTGCTTGGCTCCAAATTTTGTAATGGGAAACTCCTTGTCAGGGAAGTCATACATGACGAGATCTTCAAACTTGAAAGGAGCCTCCGGGGCACTAACAACTTGTTGTGAATAAGCGTTTATGCACACAAGTGCAAAAAGAATGAAAATAATGGGTAATTTCTTGGTCATAGTGTTATAGTTGATGCGCAAAAATAATTATATTTGCCTAAATAATAAAACGCATAAACGGAATAACCAATACCCGAAATATATGAAGAGATTTATCCTAGCAGTTTTTGCTTCCCTAATGATGATGCCGCTCGGCGCTGCCGAGGTTTGGCCAGATGGAACTCCTATAGACAAATGGTTTACATCCAAGCCTGAGAAACTCCCGGCAAAACAGCTCAGACGTTTCATGGTGACTGACTACGGCGTGGTTAACGACAGCACCATCCTTCAGACCGAAGCAATCCAGAAGGTGATTGATCTGGCTGCTGTTGACGGTGGTACTGTGGTCATCCCTAAGGGCGTCTATCTCACGAGTTCGTTGTTCTTTACTTCAGGAACTCATCTTTATCTTGAGAAGGGTGCGGTCCTCAAGGGAAGCGATGATATCTCGGATTATCCGGTGCGCCCGGTGCACATTGAGGGTGTCATCCAGCCATACATCGCCGCAGTCATCAATGCCTATGACGTCGATGGTTTCTCGATCAAGGGCGATGGTGTAATCGATGGCAACGGTCTCCGTTACTGGAGAGATTTCTGGACACGTCGCAGAGTAAACCCTATGTGTACAAATCTTGAAGCTCTCCGTCCTCGCATGGTATATGTTGCCAATGGTAAAAATATCCACATCGAGGGTGTCACTCTCCGCAACTCAGGCTTCTGGACTACTCACCTCTACAAATGCGACCATGTCCGCATGCAGGATGTGACAATCTATGCTCCAAATGAGCCGATCCCTGCGCCAAGCTCGGATGCGATCGACCTTGATGGTTGCAATAACGTGCACATCACAGGCTGCCGCATTTCTGTGAATGACGATATCGTGTGCCTCAAGGGAGGTAAAGGCCCTTGGGCGGACACCGATCCTGCCAATGCGACCAACAGCAATATTCTCGTGGAGAAGTGTTGGTTTGGCCGCGGTCCTGGCGTGCTGACCTTCGGCAGCGAATGTGTTGGTGGTCGCAACGTCATCCTCCGCGACTCTGAGGTGCACGGCGCAACTCGCGTGCTTCAGTTCAAGATGCGTCCTGACACTCCGCAGAACTATGAATATGTCCTTGTGGAAAACCTCACAGGCGAGTCAAGATATTTCTTCTATGTTGCTCCATGGACTCAGTTCTTTGATCTCAAAGGCAGAGAGGATATCCCTATGTCCTATGGTTCACACGTGGTGATGCGCAACTGTACGATGACTTGTGAAGAGGCTGTGCATGTGGTTGAGAAGGATGACCAGTATATCCTCACAGATATCGTGATTGAAAACAATAATATCACAGAAACCGGACCTCGCAGACCTGTCCAGAGAGCCCCACGCAAGGAAGATTGGCAGATGCCTAAGGGCACTCCGGATCCAAGAGGAGAAAATTAAAAATCTATATAAACTATTATGAATATTTCACTTAAGCAGGGTTGTAAGTATGCCCTTGTAGTTCCAACAAGCATGGGACTTCGCATCACTCCAGAGAGTGGTCAGCCAGTACACAGTAGCGATTTGTTCCACCTTCAGGCAACTAGTGCCGAGACCAATGTGGCCAGTGTAGCTTCTTATCTTGGTCTTCCTGTAAAGGTGCTCACAGCTTTTGTAAAAGATAATCCGTTTGCAGCTTTTATCAAGTCTAACCTCCGCTCTCGCGGTATGGACTTTGAGGGACCGGAGATCCCTCAGGGTGGCCCTTGGGGATACAGACACCAGATCAATATCGCTGATAGCGGTTACGGCTCAAGAGGTCCGAGAGTCTGGAACGATAGAGCAGGTGAAGTAGGCCGTCTCCTCAAGGTTGAGGATTTTGATCTTGACCGCCTCTTCGGTCAGGAGGGTGTTCAGATTGTCCACCTCTCAGGTCTTATCGCAGCCCTCAGCCCTGATACAAGCAAGTTCTGTCTTGAGATTGCCCGCGCAGCCAAGAAATATGGCACACGCATCAGTTTTGACCTTAACCACCGTGCTTCATTCTGGATTGGTAGAGAGCAGGAGCTTCGCGATATCTTCTCAGAGATCTGCTCAATTTCTGATATCCTCATCGGTAATGAGGAGGACTTCCAGCTTTGTCTTGGCATCGAGGGCCCAGAGGCCGGCGGCAAGGATATCGCTTCTAAGATCGATACGGCTTCTTCACCAAGCGTCTTCGACGGCGGTTTTGAAGGCATCAAGAACACCTTCAAGGAGATGATCGGCCGTGTCAAGGCTCAGTATCCTAATGCTCAGGTTTATGCTACAACTCTTCGTCAGGTCAACAATACCAACAGTCACAACTGGGGCGCAATTATGCTCGAGGGTGAGAACTGGCATGTTGTTGAGCCACGCGAGATCCATGTCCTTGACCGCATCGGTGGCGGTGACGGTTTTGTGGGTGGTCTCCTCTATGGTATCCTTAGAGAGTGGGCTCCTGAGAAATGGATCCAGTTTGGTTGGGCTAGCGGCGCTCTCGCAACAACCTTCCTCACTGACTATGGTCAGCCAATCGATGAGGATCAGGTTTGGAGCATCTGGCAGGGTAACGCACGCGTAAAGAGATAAAATATGATTTATTTCGAAAGAGGTTCTAAAACAGATTGCATCACTCCTGCTGAGGTCAGAGAGATTTTGTATTCTGTTTTTGACAAAATAGGTAAGAAAAATCGGGTTGTAGCTTTACCGCCCGATTTTACCCGTTTAAATTCCTATGCCGGTCCTATCACTGAGATCGTCAACGATTACTACGGAGACAAGCTCACAGATGTGATGCCGGCTCTTGGAACTCACACGGCTATGCCTGAGTGGCAGCTCAAGGAGATGTTTCCGACAGTGCCTCTCGACAAGTTCCGTGTGCATGACTGGCGCAACGATGTGGTCACAATGGGAGAGGTGCCTGCCGAGTATGTCCGTGAGGTGAGCGAAGGAAAGCTCGATTTCGGTGTGCTTGCACAGGTCAACAAGCTTCTTGTCGAGCCATCTGTTGACGTCATCTATTCGATCGGTCAGGTTGTGCCTCACGAGGTTATTGGCATGGCCAATTATACCAAGAATATCTTTGTAGGTGTCGGCGGCTCAGGATTTATCAACAAGAGCCATTACCTTGGAGCATGCTACGGCATGGAGCGCATTATGGGTAGAGCCAACTCTCCTGTGCGTGA
>CALEJC010000031.1 GCA_937898205.1 uncultured Bacteroidales bacterium | reverse complement strand
GCAATCTGGCAGATGCAGTATACTTCAGCCGGCCCTAACGGCCAGAAGGCGGATTATATCAAATATTCCAAGACCCCTGAGGCCTACCTCGGTCTTACCTATAAGACAGGTGGATTCACTGTCAAGGTCGGCTATGATTTCCTTTCTATCAAGCCTCGCAACTTCAATGCAGCCGGCACTGCCAAGGTTGATGACCGCATCAGCACATCTTCTGCCTTTATGTTTGCGCAGTATGTAAAGGGCGACTTCTCTGTGAAGGCCAAGGCCACATTTGCGCAGGCAGGTGAGCACATGAACCTCAATGGCGGTTATGCCGTGACTTCAATGAAAAACGATAGCTGGGAGTACACTCCAACCCGCAACCTCTCATCTTGGATCAGCTTTAAATATGGCAAGAAGCTTCAGGGAGTGCTCTTTGGAGGCTTTGTGAAGAACTATGGTACAAAAGAGGAAATCATCTCTCCTGACTATATCTATTTCAGCAAGAACAGTTTCTCTAACATGAATGCAATGTACCGCATCACTCCGTCTGTGCTCTATAACCTTGGTAAAGTTACCTTCGGACTTGAGTATGAGCTGACAAGTGTGCAGTATGGTAAGTGGGACGCATTCAGCGACGACTACAAATATGGTCTCGCTACTGCCGATCTCCATTGGGTGACCAACAACCGTGTTCAGGCATTGCTTAGATATACATTCTAATGACGCTACTTCTAGTTTATTTATTTGCGGCGATGGGGATTTCATTCCTCTGCTCTCTGCTTGAATCAACGCTGATGTCCACACCTATCTCATATATCACTATGAGAGAGGAAGAGGGTTACAGACCGGCAGTGCAGTTCAAGAAGTTTAAGCAGGATAGCTCAAAACCGATCGCAGCAATCCTCTCACTCAACACTATCGCCAATACCATCGGCGCAGCAGGCGTGGGTAGCCAGGCGACAGCAGTGTTTGGCTCTGAGTGGTTTGGACTAGTGAGTGCACTGATGACGATCCTTATCTTGATCTTCTCGGAGATTGTCCCAAAAACCATTGGTACAAGTTACTACAGATCATTGATGGGTTTTGCCGTTGTAGCAATCAAAGTCCTGGTGTTTGTCATGTATCCTATCGTGTGGATGGTGCAGGGCATCACCAAACTCATCTCACCTAAAGAGCAGGAAAGCCTGGTTTCCAGAGAGGAAATCAGTGCCATGGCCAATGTTGCAGAAGAAGGTGGTGATTTGGAGGAGGACGAGAACGAAATCATCCAGAACCTCATCAATATGGATGAGGTGAACGCCTATGAAGCAATGACTCCAAGAGTCGTCTGCCATATCGCCCCTGAATCGATGACCGTCAAGTCTTTCTATAAAGATAAGAGGTTCCTTCATCACAGCCGTATTCCTGTATATGACAGCAATCCTGAATATATCACAGGCTACATCTTGCGAATGGATGCGCTCCAGCTGCTGGCGGAGGATAAGTTTGACCGCACACTTGGCAGCATCAAACGCGAAATAGCCTCCTTTGACGAAGAGACCCCGCTCGACCAGATCTGGGATGAGATGCTCTCAAAGGACGAGCAGATCGCCATCATCATTGACGAATATGGCAGTTTCCAGGGCATCCTGACCCTTGAGGATGTGATTGAAACCTTGCTCGGAAGCGAAATCGTAGACGAGAAGGACACAGTCCGCGACATGCAGGAACTTGCACTTGAACGATGGAAAAAAGTCAAAGCCAGAACAAAAACCAATACCAATACCACAAATAAAAATGAAGACTAGACTTTTTCTGATCGCTTTGGCAGCAATCACGCTGTCTTGCAAGCAGTCTGAGCCAACCTTCTGGCTCGGAGCTGACATCAGTGGCTCTGAGGGAGCAGCAAAACACGGAACCCTCTACTACAACTACGAAGGTGAAGAAAGCTGGGAGGTAACAGCCTTGATGAAGGATATGGGCCTCAATGCTGTGCGCCTAAGAGTATGGGTGGACCCGATCCGCTGGGGACGCAGAGGTGCTCCGGTAGATTCAACAGACAATGCAGGCCTTTGCAATAAAGAGGATGTGCTGACCAACGCACTCCTTGCCAAGGAGCAGGGCATGGAAGTGATGATCAACTTCCACTACAGCGACACCTGGGCAGATCCTGCACACCAGCCTATTCCTCGCTCTTGGAGGAGAACCTATCCTGAGATGAAGGAAGATCTCAAGGCTCACACAGTCGAGACTCTTCAGCTCCTCAAGGACCACGGAGTGACTCCTAAGTGGGTGCAGGTCGGCAACGAAACTCGCAACGGACTCCTTTGGAACAACGAAGGTGAGACAGTGACAGAGCACTTCGGTCACAGCAAGCTCGACCCTGAGCAGTATGCAGGCTTCCTTGACGCCGGATATGAAGCTGTCAAGAGCGTCTTCCCTGAGGCTATCGTCATCGTGCACCTTGACAACGGTTATGATCAGGAGATGTATGACTGGAATCTCGGAATCCTTGAGAAATATGGCACTCGCTACGATATGGTGGGTATGTCACTCTATCCATACTGGGCTGCCGGCAATGGTCATACCGACCCTGACAAAGTGATTGCAGACTGTATGGCAAATATCGGCCACGTATATGAGCGCTTCGGCAAGGAGAGCATGATCGTTGAGACAGGAGTTGAGGTTGTCCTTGACGACCCAGAGGCAGCGGCAGAGCAGGTGCGCCAGATGGAGCTCATCGCTCGCAGCGCGCGCAATACTCCTCACTGCCACGGACTCTTCTACTGGAACCCATGCTGCCGTCCAAGAGGATACAAGCTTGGCGCCTTTGACATGGAAGGCCGTCCAACTGATATCATGCGCGCATTCACTGCACAGTAATTAAGGAACTACGATAGTGTGGTTGCCGTCGTAATCAGGATTGACAGCCACGCCGCCATCTGCTTCTGAAGTCAGGAAATTGGCTTTGATAGTAGTCAGCTTGCTTCTCACAAGAGGCACATCCACTGGCTTGAAGCGAGAGAGCAAGTTCTCCTCGCTGTCATAGACCTCAAGCGCGATACTAGCTGTAGTCTCGTCGCCATTGATGAAAAGGTAGTCAAATCCCATCTCAGCCTCGTGTTCGTTGAGTTGCACTATCTTGGATCTGAAATACACATTAGGTCTGGCATCAGTAGGCTTTTCAGTGTGCAGATTATAGGCCGATGGCATGTAGCCATTGTATATAAATACCGCTATTAAGTCATCAAGCTCCACGGGGCTTGATGATTTATTTTTGCTCTCCTCCAGGCTGCGAGCTATAAACTCCTGCAGGTCAGTGGAGATGAAATTGAACTTCGCCAAAGGGCGAGACATGCTCACTCTAGCCTCCTGCACCTTCTCGCTGACATCGCTGGTCACAGAGCCTGTAAATGCGTCACGCACGTCTGTGCTGCCGCGGTGATCTCCCTCCGGAAGGGTGATGTACTCAAACCTATCAGTCTGATAGTGGTGGTCCTCCTCTGAGCCCTGGACAACATAGTCTGTCCACACCACGAAGCGATAGCTTCCTTCTGGGATGCTCAGCACTGTGCTGTGGTCAAGCTTAGACACATCGTCCTTGGTCAAGGTGAAGCTATGCAGAACTGTCTTTCCTGCAGTATCTTGCGCGTCGTAGACATTGATTATATATCTGATATCATGGCCGGCGCCTGCAGATTTTGTATCTTCTGTATACTCTACTATCTTGTGCAAAGGCAGCTCTGTAGAATAGTCCAGATGCAGAACAAACTGTATCTCCTTGGGACTAGGGTCCGGGAACTGATGTATATCACACGACGACACCATCGCACAGAACAGTGTGAATAAAAGTATATATTTAGGTTTTCTATAGTTCATCTCTCGCTCTCTTTATTTCTTAGCCCTTCTCATAGGAATACGATATGAAATACCTATCTGTACATTGTCTATGCCCACATAAGTCTTCTTGCGTGTGTCATACAAAGCTCCGTCCTTGATGTTGGCCACATTGTGGAACACATCATAGTGTAGAGGATAGACTCCTGCGCCCACGCCGAGCTCCAGCTTCCACCTCTCATCTCTGCTGATAGGGAGTCGATATCCGATGGACAAGCCACCACCCAGGGTAGGGGTAGTGCCCTGATAGTCCTGGTATCTCCAGTCTCCACCAAACGCAAAATTGTAGTAGGCAAGGCCCATGTGTGCACCGATATAGAGGCCGTCTTTGTTGGTGGTAGGCCAGTATCTCAGCTCCGGCTGAGTGGCAAGAGTCCTGAACTTCACCGTAGGGGTAAAGTAGTCCAGAGCCGAATAGAACACCGGAATGCTCACTGAAAAATAGCGACCCAGGTCAAACTCCACACCAATATTACCTATCAGCAGCGCCAGGCCAGTGAGATTGGTCTTCACATACATATAATAAGGGTCTGGGGCAGGTGCCACAGGCGGCCAGCTATACTTCAGCGGCTCGCTCTTATACTCTATCCCTGAGCTTATTGGGCTTAGGCTGGCAATATTGTCACGCAGCCTTTGCTCCCAGAACTTCTCGCTTTTCTCGGTCACGATGACCATATAAGCATTGCGCATGTGGATAAAATAGCGCTGGAATATCACGCGCCAGGTCTTGCCATTGTCCAAGGCCTTGAGTGCCCCGATGCGGCTGTCAAGCTCGTTGCCGGTCGAAGTGTTCTCGCTGTTGAGCACGGCCATCACCTCATCTTTGTTGGGCAGATCTGAGGCCAGCACCATCTCCTTGAGCTCATCCCACGCAATATAGTGGTCGCTTCGCACAATGAGCTCCTCTGGTATCTCCACTCGCGAGCGGACATACTTCTCCAGAGCAGTGAGACGAGCCACACTTAGCCAGTGGTTGAACGGCACGCTTCCCTCTGGAGACACAGCTCCGCAGAACTCCACGCTGAGAATATTCACCATGCTGTCTCTCTGAATATCTTCGGTCCACTCGACGATACGATCCAGCACAGGCTGATTGTTCATATATCCTTTATCGATGTATGCCTTAGCCACACGATAACGTATGTGCATCTCCTCTCGCTCAATACCTCTCACACGCTCTTGAGCCATCAAGAGCGATGATGCGGATAGTATGAGGGTCACCAGCAGGACCCGCTTTGATACACTTTTCATAAGCGTTCTTAATTATGATTGCATTGCTGCGCGCAGATCATCATAGCTATACTCCACGCCGTCGCAAGTAATCTTGCCCACCTTTGCTCCCGGCTCTATGATAAGGAACTCTACATCTGTAGATACCAGTTGCAGTGATCCTATCACCGCACCGCTCTTGATAGTCATAGTGGTCGAATACTCAAGCTTGCCATAAGGGCAGCGAGGCTCGCAGCAGATAACCTTGTCGATGGTTGTTCCGCTGTGGATGGTCATCCAAGAATGGTCGGTGGAGTCGCAAGTTCCGCAGTACAGGGTGTCAATCTTGGCTCCGTGGATATCCACCACGGCGTGGGTCCAGGCAAATACTGTCCCAAATCTACCGCCATTGATGACAGCATCTGACTCGTTCCTCACACCGAAATCTACAGGGATCACCTCGTGTGCCACTCCGTGCTTGTCCGTGATAGGCTCTCTCACTGTGGTTGCGCCAGTCATGGTGCAATTGTTGACGACAGTATTGCCATAGGCGATCACAGCAGGGGAGAAGTACCACTCATGGCACTCTATTGCCGAAGTAGTCGACAGATTGTGAAGCACTACATTGTTGAGTTCGTTGTTGTAGTTGACATAATTAGGGCCTCGATATCCTCCCAGCTCAATGGTCCAGATGTCACCTGTAATATATACATTGTTCATGGTGACCTTCTGACCATCCTCGCTGCCAAACACCAGCCCATTATGTCCCGACATAGTGTATAGCTTGTTGGCGATAGTGGTCGGCTCTGACACATTGTACTCTACATCCTCCGTTGCAGGAACATATTCAAGCGGGTTCAGCTCTCCCTCATTGCTCAGCACCTGGCCCACGAAATCTGTGTGGCAGTTGCGTTGCAGGGTCACTTCTTCCAGGGCAGGGCTGTCAAACATTATAGCCTGATTGTTCTCATCCAGAAAATAGAAATCCACAGAGTGGGTAGTAGGCTCGGTGCCAGCAAGAATGTAGGACATAGAAAGGTAGGTGTACTCCTCGTCTCTACTATCCTCGTCGACATCGGCATATAAGCTCTCTTGAGGGATAGCGCCAGGCGCAAATAGAGCATCGATAGAGCCATAGACGCTGCCATCCCAGAGATTAAGCGTGTCAGCTACATCCCTGACCCTTGCCACGGATTTAGTCACATCAAAATTGTAGAAGCCAGTCACATATTCCCAGTCAAAAGGGTAGGCACCAGCATTTAGCTGAGCAAATGGCCTCTTGAGTGTCACAGAAGCCGAGTTGTCACTTAGAGTAAATGGAGTAGACACGCCATAGAAGGCATCTCTATTCTCATCATTATTAGCTCCTTCATAGTTGACGGCCAGGACCATATCATCCGACAGAGTATATGCATCACACTTGCTTGACTGCGCCCAGAACACGGCCTTATAGCAGCAGCCCTGTGCAAGAGTGACATACATAGACATCTCCAGAGATGATGCAAATGTCTCCGGAAGCGGCTTTCCGCTTCTGCTGACCAGCTCTCCCTCTGAGGTGAATATGGCATAGATAAGAGAGTCCACGCTCGTGCCATCACTGATAGCACGAGTGTGGTGTATATCATCGATATTGAGACTGAAATGGACTTCTGTCTCAGTACCTTGGCTCGTGTTATTTATCTCCTCTACACATCCCGCCACAAGCAATGCACTCAAGCAAGATAAGAGAAGATAAATCAGACGCTTTCTCATTGAGCAGAATCCTCTCCTTCTTATGGTTCAACATAGTTTACCATCTCACCGATCTCGGCTCCCTCCTCAATCTCTACATCCTCGATGGTGCGACCATTGAAATCTATCTTGCCCACCTTAGCACCTGCTTTGATGATAATGCTAGGGCTCCAATATTCTGGGAGGTAAAGGACATATTTGCCATCTTCTCTCTTGACGTTCTGCTGGTTTGAACTAGTTACGAAAATCTCTTCCAC
>CALEJC010000030.1 GCA_937898205.1 uncultured Bacteroidales bacterium | reverse complement strand
CCGGTTGTTTCCACACCCGAAGCCCGTACTAGTCAGTATTATGCGAAGCGTCCTTGTGTAAAGATGGTGGAAGAAGCCGCAAGAATATGGTGTGAGTATTTGGAAAAACAGGCCCGAAAAGCGGAAAATTAAAAATAAATTATAAAATCAGCTTATTTCTTTTCGAACGATTATGTTGTATAACATATTTTTCGTATCTTTGCACCGGTAATTTTAAAGGTAAAAAGATTATGTTGAAAGAAAAAGCAGGTGCTTTGGCCGGACAAATCTGGGAAGCACTGAATGGTACAGAAGGTTTGACACAAAAGCAGATTAAGAAGGCTGCCAAGATGAAGGCCGACAAGGATTTTTTCCTGGGAATGGGCTGGTTGTTGCGTGAAGACAAGGTGGCTGTTTCTGAAGTCGAAGGCGAAATTTTCGTGAAATTGGTGTAAACAGGTCATTGTTACCATAAAAAATATGCGTTGGTGCAACATTCGTATGTTGTCCGACGCATTTTTTTTGTATCTTTGCGCATTAAAAAACGTAAAGAACAAATGAAACATATCCGTAACTTTTGCATTATCGCGCATATCGACCACGGTAAGTCAACTTTGGCCGACCGTCTGTTGGAATATACTCAAACCATCAAGGTGACCGAAGGACAGATGTTGGACGATATGGACTTGGAAAAGGAACGTGGCATCACCATCAAGAGCCACGCCATCCAGATGCAGCATCAGTATCAGGGTGAGACCTATAAACTCAACCTCATCGATACTCCGGGCCACGTGGACTTCTCCTACGAGGTATCTCGCTCGATCGCGTCATGCGAAGGCGCCCTTCTTGTAGTAGATGCCACTCAGGGTGTGCAGGCACAGACCATCTCCAACCTCTATATGGCCATAGACCAAGGGCTTGAGATTATCCCTGTGTTGAACAAGATCGATATGGATTCGGCTCAGGTGGATGTGGTGACAGACGAAGTCTGCGACCTGATCGGCTGCTCTCCTGAAGATGTCTTCAAGGTCTCAGCCCGCACGGGCGAAGGTGTCGCGCCTATCCTTGACGCAATCGTGGAGCGCATCCCGGCCCCTCAGGGTGATCCTGATGCACCATTGCAGGCCTTGATCTTTGACTCGGTATTTAATTCTTTCCGAGGAGTGATCGCCTACTTCAAGATCAAAAACGGAAGCATCAGCAAGGGCGACAAAGTGAAGTTCTTTGCGACCGGGATGGAATATGAAGTCGAAGAAGTCGGTTGCCTCAAGATGAAGCTCGTCCCGGGCAAGACAGTGGGTTGCGGCGATGTGGGCTATGTTATCACAGGCATCAAGAGTGCGGCTGAGGTAAAGGTGGGTGATACCATCACTCATGTTGAAAAGCCTTGCACAAAGGCGATCTCCGGCTTTGAGGAAGTCAAGCCTATGGTTTTTGCCGGTCTGTATCCTGTCCAGGCTGACAAATTTGAAGAGTTGAGGGCAGTGCTTGAGAAGTTCCAGCTCAACGATGCTTCGTTTGTCTATGAGCCTGAGAGCTCACTCGCGCTGGGTTCCGGCTTCCGTTGCGGTTTCTTAGGTCTGCTTCACCTCGAAATCGTCCAGGAAAGACTTTTCAGAGAGTTTGACATGGATGTGATCACCACAGTGCCAAACGTGTCATATAAGGTCTATACGACGCAAGGCGAAGTGATTGACGTCCACAATCCGTCAGGACTGCCGGCACCAACCCTCATCGATCACATAGAAGAGCCATATATCCGTGCCCAGATCATCTCCAAGACCGAGTTCTTCGGACCTATCATGAAGCTCTGTCTGGACCGTCGTGGCACCCTCGTGTCGCAGCACTATATCACAGCGGAGAGAGTTGAGCTCACCTACGATATGCCTCTTGCCGAGATCGTGTTTGACTTCTATGACAAGCTCAAGACCATCTCCAAGGGCTATGCTTCGTTTGACTATCATGTGACATCCTTCCGCCCGTCAAAACTGGTGCGTCTGGATATCCTTCTCAACGGTGAGCCTGCAGACGCATTGTCGACCCTTATCCACGAAGACAACGCCTACACCTTCGGCCGTCGTATGTGCGAGAAACTCAAGGATCTGATCCCACGCCAGCAGTTTGATATCCCTGTGCAGGCGGCAATCGGAGCAAAGATCATCGCCCGCGAAACAGTGAAGCAGCTCCGCAAGGACGTGACCGCCAAGTGTTACGGGGGTGACGTGAGCCGTAAGCGCAAGTTGCTGGAAAAACAGAAGAAGGGTAAGAAGCGTATGAAACAGATCGGTAATGTTGAAGTACCGCAAAAGGCTTTCTTGGCGGTGCTGAAGTTGGATTGATAATATTAACCTTAAAAATCATAAGAGAAGATGAAGTTTCTATCCATTTGTGCGTTGAGTGTAGCCTTGATGTTCTCTACACTCTCGTGTACAAGCAATCATCTGATTACGGATGAAGCCGAACGTGCTGCCGTACAAGCAGACTTCGACAAGCGTGCTGCATCCTGGAATCAGGGC
>CALEJC010000029.1 GCA_937898205.1 uncultured Bacteroidales bacterium | reverse complement strand
CTTCTCTGCTCATCTGCAGGCAACGACATCCTCTATGATGAGTCCCAGGTGGAGCAGGGCAGAAACTTCTGTGGCAAGATCTGGAACTCATATCGTCTTGTGAGCGGTTGGAATGTCAGCGAGACTCAGGCCCAGAGCGAGGAAGCTGCGCTTGCAGTCAAGTGGTTTGACTCGCTGCTGTCTCGCACGATTGCAGTTGTTGAGGATCACTATAGCAAATTCCGCATCTCGGATGCCTTGATGGCAATCTATAAACTCTTCTGGGATGACTATTGCAGCTGGTATCTTGAGCTTGTGAAGCCGGCCTATGGCGGCTCGATCGACAAGCAGACCTACGATGCAACCATCTGCTTCTTTGAGAAGCTCCTCAAACTCATCCACCCAGTGATGCCGTTTATCACAGAGGAGCTCTGGCAGGCGCTTCAGCCACGCCAGGAGGGCGCAACCATCATGTATCAGCGCACCCCTGCAGCAGGAGAGGTGGACGAGCAGTTGCTTGCCGACTTTGACCTTGCAAGAGAAGCAGTCATCGGTATTCGCGGCATCCGCGCTCAGAAGCAGATCACTCCAAAGCAGGCTCTTGATCTTTATATCGACGGCAAATTCTCAGCAGAGATGCTGGTGATGATCAAGAAATTTGCCAATATCGACAGCTTCCACACAGGCTCTGCTCCCGGTGCAGCAGTATCATTTATTGTCGGCACAGTGAGCATGAGCGTGCCTCTTGAAGGCTTCATCAATGCAGATGAGGAAAAGGCCAAGATGACCGCAGAGCTTGAGAGACAGAAGAAGTTCCTTGCCGGTGTGAGGGCCAAACTTTCCAACGAGAAGTTTGTATCTCACGCACCTGAGGCCGTAATTGCCACAGAGAGGAAGAAGGAGGCGGACTGCCTGGCTCGTATTGAGGCTCTTGAGACTTCGTTAAACGCACTAAATTAGGATATTATGATAGCTTATCCATTAATGATCGGCTGGTGGGAAGTAGTTCTCATCGTTTTGGTTTTCGTTTTGCTCTTTGGCGGTAAGAAGATTCCTGAGTTGATGAAAGGTCTTGGCAAGGGCGTCAAGAGTTTCAAGGAAGGGATCAAAGAGGCCGAAGAGGAGATGAAGAATCTCGATAAGTAGTGCCTGGCGGGACTCAGATGTCCTTTTGGGACCATTTGGAAGAACTGAGAGGGGTGTTATTCCGCTCAGTTCTTGCACTTTTGGGCTTTACGGTCCTTGGTCTCATATTTAAGAATTTCCTTTTTGACGAAATAATCCTGGCACCGACCAAGAGCGATTTTGTGATCTACAGTCTTCTTGGTTGGGATTTCAGCATTGACCTGATCAATGTCGATCTTAGTGCACAGTTCTTTACGCACCTCAAGGCAAGTGTAGCAGTGGGCTTTGTGCTTGCATTTCCCTTTATGATCTGGGAAGTGTGGAAGTTTGTGCTTCCTGCACTCTACAACAACGAGAAAAAGGCCCTCAGGGTGGTTTTCCTGATGGCCAGTGTGCTTTTTTATGTGGGTGTCGCGGTCGGATATTTCCTTGTCCTGCCTGTGTGCCTGCGTTTCTTCATGACATATACGGTGAGTGCTGATGTGCTCAACAGCATTACCCTCAGCTCGTATATGTCCATGTTTAGTTCCATGGTTTTACTCATAGGTCTGGTCTTTGAATTCCCTTCGATAGTATTTGCTCTTTCGAGGTTGGGGATTGTATCGCGCGAGCTTTTGCGCAAGGGACGCCGATATGCATTTGTGATCATCCTGATAATCTCAGCGTTTATCACACCTGCTGACCCTGTGTCAATGTTTGTGCTGGCCGTACCTCTATATCTTTTATACGAATTATCTATTTTCCTATGCAAGTCAAGAGTCCCTATAACAGGCAAAATAGCCACACTCAACTGGCCTGAGACCTTTGCTTATTGTCCCCAGGTTGAGTTTTCTATCTCTCATAGTGACAACGTCTTACATCTCCACTATAAGGTAAAGGAAGATGCAGTCAGAGCAGAGTGCTCTCAAGACGGAGATCATGTGTGGGAGGATAGCTGCGTGGAGTTTTTCATTGCGCCTGCCGATGACGGGATATATTATAATATTGAGTGTAATCCTGTGGGTAAACTCTATTTCTGCTATGGTGAAGGCCGTCATGGCAGGCAGATGATCTCTCAGGAGTCTCTTGCTTCCATCAGACGCAGCTGCTCGCTTGGTGAGCAGGCTTTTGGGCTCAAAGAGGGTCCGGTGGAGTGGGAAGTAGCTTTGGATATCCCGGTCAGCGCTTTTGAGAAGCACGATATAAAGACACTTTCCGGCCTCAAAGCCAGAGGTAATTTCTACAAATGTGGAGATAAACTGCCTGTCAGACACTATGTCAGCCATTTTCCGATAGGTACAGAAAAACCTGACTTCCATCGTCCTGAGTTTTTTGGTGAGATCTGTTTTGAGTAGGGTATGATTTCTATAGAAGACGTAACCGTAGCTTATGGTGGATATGTGCTGCTGGACAGCATCAACTTCCATGTGAGCGAGACTGATAAGATCGGTCTTGTGGGTAAAAACGGTGCAGGCAAGTCGACGATACTCAAACTCATCTGCGGTATCCAAAACCCCACCAAAGGCCACATTGACTGTCCCAATGATGTAACCATAGGCTACCTTCCTCAGATCATGGAACACGGTCGCGGCCGCACAGTCCTTGATGAGGCGATGAGTGTCTTCAGTGAGAATGACGAGATAGAAAAGGAACTCGCTGAAGTGACTGCACAGTTGGAGACCCGCACAGACTACGAATCTGAGAGCTATCTTAAGCTTATTGAGCGACTTAGCGTCCTCAATGACAGCCTCCAGCTTCGCCTTGGAGAGCAGCCGGAAGTGCGTGCGCGCAAGACTCTGCTCGGACTGGGTTTCAAGGAAGAGGATTTCTCGCGCCTTACAGAAACTTTCTCGCAGGGCTGGAATATGCGCATCGAGCTGGCAAAGATCCTGCTTCGCAGTCCGCAGGTGCTTCTGCTTGACGAGCCGACCAACCCCCTTGACATCGAGTCGATCGAGTGGCTTGAAGACTATCTGCGCAGCTGCAAATGTTCTCTGCTGCTGGTGAGCCACGACCGCCGCTTCCTTGACCGTGTCACCAACCGCACTGTGGAGATTATGCTTGGTCATGTGCACGACTATAAAGTGCCTTACAGTAAATACTTGGAGCTTCGCGCGGAGCGCATCGCGCAGCAGACCGCAGCCTTTGAAAATCAGCAGAAGATGATTCAGAAGACTGAAGAATTCATCGCTGCATTTAGATATAAGCCGACAAAGAGCAATCAGGTACAGTCCCGCATCAAGGCGCTTGAGAAGCTCGACCGTATTGAGATCGATGAGACTGACTCGGCCAGACTCACTGTCAAGTTTCCGCCGGCACCACGTTCCGGTGATGTGGTCTTCAAGTGTTCTGACCTGACTGTGGGATATCCACAAAAAACCGTGTTTACCGGCGCCAATGTAGAGATCAAGAGGGGAGAAAAAGTGGCCTTTATCGGCCGAAACGGAGAAGGCAAGACCACTATGATGAGGGTCATTGCCGGAGAGCTCGACCCTAAAGCCGGTGAAGCGACTGTCGGGCATAATGTGCAGATGGGCTATTTTGCTCAAAATCAGGAAGATGTCCTTGATAAAAACGAGACAGTCTTTTCTACTCTGGACCGCATTGCAGTGGGAGATATCCGCACCAAGTTGCGTGATCTTCTCGGGCAGTTCCTCTTCCGTGGAGAAGATATTGACAAGAGAGTGTCTGTGCTCTCAGGAGGGGAGCGCGCCAGACTCGGCATGGCCAAGCTGATGCTGCAAAGCCATAATCTTCTTGCGCTTGATGAGCCGACCAACCACATGGATGTCAAGAGCAAGGATATACTCAAGCAGGCTCTTGCCGCATTTGACGGCACTGTCATAGTGGTTTCCCACGATAGAGATTTTCTTGAGGGCCTGGTGGATAAGATGTATGAATTCCGTGACGGCAAGGTCAAGGAACACCTTGGGACTGTCTCTGACTTCCTTAATGCCCGCAAGATCGAGACCCTCTCCGAGCTGGAGAGGAAGTTTGCCCCTGCAACTCCTGCATCCGATGCCGTGAAGCAGGAGGACAAGCGCAAGGCGGAGGAAGCCCGCCGTGCAAGTATCAAAGAAGACCGCAAGAAAAAGAACCGTATCTCCTTCCTGGAAAAGGAGATAGAAAAACTCGAGGCCAAGATGGCAGAGATAGAGACAGTACTCTCTGCTCCGGGCCCGGACGATGATATAATGGAACTCACTCGTCAGTATCTTGAGTTCAAGAGAGATCTTGACGCCAAGACAGAAGAGTGGGGCGAACTCATAGATTAAAAAGATGTCAAAGGAATATCTGGTGATTGATGCACACTGTGACGCTCCATCTCAGATGCTGCGTCTCAGGGATTATTGCAAGGACAACGCTGTGGCTCAGGTTGACTTCCCTAAGATGCTGCGAGGGGGAGTGGGTGCGTCTTTTTTTGCACTCTATATCCCGGCAGCCCTTCAGGAAGAAGAAGCCTATCGATATGCCATGCGATTGAGCAATGCCCTCGCTGCACAGATGCAGTCGGCTGCCTCGCTTGCTGTCCGCACAGCCGATGCCGACGCAATAGTGGCAGCGCATCAGGACGGCAGGATCGCTGTGCTGACTTCGCTTGAAAATGCTTCTCCTATCGGCGAGGACCTCTCTCGTCTGGAGGAGTTCTACAATCTTGGCGTGCGAGCGATTACCCTGACGCATAGTGCTGATAATCAGGTCTGTGACAGCTGCACCGGCAAAGGCCGTTGGGGCGGTCTCAGCCCGTTTGGAAGGGAACTGGTCAAGGCGATGAATGAGCGCGGTGTGCTGATCGACCTGGCACATTGTTCCGATGCTACCATGTCAGATGTGCTTGCTCTCAGCACAAAGCCTGTTGCTTATACACACGGCTGCTGCAGAGCACTCTGCTCTCATCGCAGAAATATTTCCGATGATCTTCTGCGTGCCCTTGCGCGCAATGGGGGTGTCGCCTGTATGAGCATCTATCCGCTTTTCCTTGAAGATGAGGCGTCCAAGGTGCTGGCTGACTCCGGTCTGGAAGAGCAGATGTGGATTGAAGACGAGTT
>CALEJC010000028.1 GCA_937898205.1 uncultured Bacteroidales bacterium | reverse complement strand
AGCGACAAGCTCAATTCGAGCGGCTACGACGCGCAAAGGATGTCCATGCTAGTGGCATTGGCTTCCGCGTTTAGATTTGAGCATCTGTATGCAGATATAAGTCTGGAATACAATGGCACCTTTGACAAAGATGCGCTATCAAGAAACACGCTCTCCCCTGCAATCAATCTTAGATATGAGATAACGGAGCAACTAAGCGCGATGGGATTTGTGCGCAGAGCAAGCAGGATTCCAACCTTTAACGAACTCTATTATGTCGGCTACGGTAACCCAAAGCTCAAGCCGGAAGATGCGATCCTCTCTGACCTCGGTTTAGAGTGGCACCACAAAAGCGGCCGCTTCACATATAAAACCAAGTTTAATCTATTCTACAACCTGCTCACAGACAAGATCACCTCTGCTCCCACAGAAGCAAATCCTAATATATGGCTTCCATATAATATAGGTAGAGTAGAAGCGACAGGAGATGATCTGCTCGGCGAGATCGCCTACCAACAAAGAGAATGGACCTCCGGACTAAGCCTCAAATATACCGGTCAAAACGCTCTTGACAAGACAAAAGGGAGTGATAGTTACAACCAACAGATCAACTATGTCTGCAAGCACAACCTCTCTTTGAGTGCCGACACCTCATATAAAAAATGGGCAGCCCGGATGGTCTGGAACTATCGGGATGGAAGGCAAGACTCCTCAGGACCTCTTCCAGCTTGGAACACTCTAGACATCACTCTAAGCAGAAGCTTCCGTCTCGGCAAAGACTCTGAAATCCAGGCTCATATCAGCGGCAAGAATCTGCTTGACTGCCGTTATGAGATAGTTAGGGACTACCCCATGCCTGGCCGCAATATCATCGGTGGAATAAATATAAAGTTCTAACAAGATGCTAAGTATCCTATTTGTAATACTTTCCGGCATCGCTCTTCCGATAGGAGGAATACAGATGCAATACCTTTGGCGCAACCAGCTCGGCGACGTGTATTCGCTTGGCCTGGGCTCGGCAGCCTGCCTTGGCGCAGCCATCGCCACCATGTCCGGACTCTGCTCGCTGACCGTAGGGGCATTTATCTGCACTCTCCTCTGCACATTGGTATGCTTCGTCGTGACGCTGAAAGTCTCCACTCAGAATCTGATAACATTCGGCATCATCTTCGGCACATTCATCGGCTCTCTCTGCACCATCGTAGTGACTAATGCGCCGACCGGAGATCTGCTGAAGCAATACTACCTCTGGGGCGCTGCCAATTTCAGACTGGAGGGGGTAACTAACGGGGATATTGCGTTTGCACTTGTGCTCTTTGCCATCGGCATAGTGCATGCGCTCCGCTCGCACAAAAGGCTGACAAGTCATTTCCGCGGCGAGATAGAGCTCAGCAATCTGCAGAAAGCAGTCAGCCTGCTGATGATAATGTTTCTTGTGACATCGGCTGTGAGCATCTGCGGACCGATAGGATTCATCTCGCTCGGAGTGCCTAACATCAGCCGCATCATCTGCAAGAGCACCGACATCAGGAAGCACTACCTGATCAGCAGCTCGATCGCCGTCGGCCTGCTGCTTGTCACCTATCTGATTGCCGAATATTCAGACATCGGAGTCTATCTCCCGATCAGCGCGACAATGTCCATCATAGCACTGCCGCTGATGATATTGCTATTTGTCAAGAAGTAGCGCGCGAAGCTCCTCTGCATCGTGGGCAACGGCATCTGCGAGCGGCACCGCGCCATCAGGCTTAAAGCCCCAAGTCACTGCTATTGAAGGAATTCCCGCAGCTGAAGCAGTCTTCATATCGGTTGAAGAATCTCCCACCATCACAGCTCTGGAAGCATCCACTCCGCTCAGGTCAAAGATTTTGCGGACGATCGCAGGATCAGGTTTGAGCGGAAGCTCTTTTGTGCCGCCAAGCACAGCACAAAACTCCACATCGGGGAAGAAAGTGCTCACGATTGTCTGAGTGCCTTCCTGAAACTTATTTGAAGCGACAGCGAGTCTGACACCTGCTTCTCTGAGGCTTTTGAGCAGATCGACGACTCCGGGATAAGGCTGGGACTTTACAGCGATATGGGCAGTATAGTAACTCATAAAGACCTGAAGCAGCTCTTCTAGCAAAGCCTCATCGTTCTGACAGTCCTCCGGCATCGCCTGCCACACCAGGTTTCTCACACCATGACCCACTCTGGCACGACATTCTTCGAGGCTTCTGCAAGGAAGATTTTTGCTTGACAAAGCATGGTTTACTGCTGCTGCCAGATCATAAATTGTGTCTACGATTGTTCCGTCGAGGTCAAAGATGACCAAATCCCACTTTCTGTCTGTAATCATGTGGCGAAGATAATTATTTTTGTTATATTTGCACTCGCTTACGGGGTATTAGCTCAGTTGGTAGAGCGTTTGAATGGCATTCAAAAGGTCAGCGGTTCGATTCCGCTATGCTCCACAAAATGGTTGAAATTGGCATTAAAGGATATCAGGAGTACACAGTGACTCCGGACAAGCTCGCTAGTAATGTTGGCAGCGGTCTTGTTAAGGTCTATGCCACTGCGATGATGATTGCTCTGATCGAGAAAGCCGCAGTTTATTCCGTTGAACCATATCTCGAAGAAGGACAAGGAACAGTGGGGACACATGTAGACGTATCCCATTGCTCTGCAACTCCTTGCGGGATGAAGGTCTGGGCAGAAACCGAGCTCATCGAGATAGACAGACGCAAGCTCATCTTCAAAGTCGCAGCCTATGACGAGAGAGGTCTCATCGGCGAAGGTCGCCACGAGAGATTTATCATCGACAATGTGAAATTTCAAGCCAAAGCTGACTCTAAATAAACCATGATAAAAGAAATCGTATTAGCCGCAGGTTGCTTTTGGGGAGCACAACGCTACCTAAAACTCATCCAGGGTGTAGTCAAGGCTGAAGCCGGCTACGCCAATGGCAACATACACCACCCCACCTACAGGGAGGTCTACACAGACTCCACTGGCTATGCTGAGGCGGTGAGAGTGTCATACGATACTGATTTTATCGGACTTGAGAGGATTCTTCAGATCTATTTCAGAGCCATTGACCCTACCAGCGTCAACAAGCAGGGAGAGGACGAGGGCACTCGCTACCGCACAGGCATCTATTACAACGACGAGAAGGATCTTCCGGCCATCAACAACATCTACAACCGCATCGCAGCTGAGTTAAAGACTCCCCTTGCTGTAGAGGTCAAGCCACTTAAAAACTTCTACCGAGCAGAGGAAGAGCATCAGGATTATCTGGAAAAACATCCAGGTGGTTATTGCCACATCCCGGAAGCATTGATGGAGTTTGCAAAAAGCGGATCGGGGATTTCCACAGACTAAACACCTCCCGTCATGGACAGGTACTTCATCAAGGTCCTGCTGCCACTCAAGACACCTTGGGTGCCATGGTACTATGCCTCAGAGCCTTTGAGTGTCGGCACATTTGTCAAGGTCATGCTTTCCGGCCGCAAATACACCGGCGTAGTCTGTCAGAGCGGAGAGCCTCAAGGGGTTGACTATAGCAAGATCAGAAGCATACTCTCAGTAGAAAGACTATATCCTCCTGTCACAGAAGAAGAGCTCAAGCTCTGGGATTTCATCTCCACCTACTATCTCTGCGCCCCGGGCGAAGTCTACAAAGCTGCCTACCCTGCCCTAAGAGCAGAAGAAAACCGAGCAGCTCAGGTAGAGAAATTGCGAGAGCGGCTTGCAAGACTTCAAGACAGCATCAAAGAGCGACTTGCCAAGAAGGAAAACAACAGACGCCTGAGCGACAGCGTCACATCGCGACTGCTCGACAAGCAGGTTGAGATACAAAACGCCATCGACCTCTTGTGCCGACAGGCACCTGCTCCCGCTGCCAAAGCCCCTGCTCAGAAACCTATCCTCCTTCAAGGAAGCAAGCGAATGCAGGCCTACATCGATGCGATCGCCACACAGCTCAAAGACGGGCGCCAGGTGCTTGTGCTAAGCCCGGAAAAGGCTTTCTGCAGCAAGATGGAAGCTGAGCTAAGAGAAGCATTTGCCGACAAGCTGCATTGCGTCTACGCCGACTCCGGCACTAGCGCCAGAGGCAAGGCGTCTGTAGCATTGCGCCGCGCCGAGAGCGTGGTAGTGATCGGTTCGCGAAGCGCTATCTTCCTACCATTCACCAACTTAAGCCTCGTGATAATCGACGAGGAGCAGGACCCTCTCTACAAGCAGAACGAGCCGAGTCCGCGCTACCACGGCCGCGACTGTGCGATAATGCTGGCAAGCATACACTCTGCCTCCGTGATGCTTGGGTCAAGTTTCCCTTCGCTTGAGAGCATCAGCAATTGCGCCAAGGGCAAATATCAGCTCAGGCAGCTCGAGGGCCAGGAAGGAGAGTTTACACTCATCGATATTGGAGCGGAACGAGGCAAAAACGGCATGATCGGGCCACTCTCACGCAAGTTGATTGCCCAGATCAAGGCCTGCAAAGGCAGGGTGCTTCTGATCAGAGGATATGAGCGCGCCGAAGAGCTGGCGCAGCAGATACAGCAACTTGAGCTAAAGACTGAGGTCCTTACTCTGGCAGAGCTCAAACGACAGGATTGCACGGATGTAGAATTGATTGCTCTGCTGAGTGCCGATGCTTTTGCTGACCAGGAGGACTTCCGTGCAGACGAGAAAGCCATCGGCCTGTGCCATCAGTTGCTTGGACTCACACCCAGACTCACAGTGCAAGCCAGAGTGCCACAGAGATGGTCGCTCGACAGGAGCCACGACCAACTCCTTCAGGAGAGAAAGCTTTTTGGCTTCCCGCCATATACCAGACTCGTGCACACAGTCGACAAAGAGACAGGAAAGGTTGTAGACAAAGCCTTCCTCGCGCAGGATAAATCACTGAATACCAAGAAGAAAGAGCTAGCAAGAAAGCTACATCAGGGACATTACCTCGATGTAGACCCGGCATAAAACTAATACCACATAATTATGAAGAAGATTAAATTATTTGCATTTGCTATCGCTGGTGCCGGCATTTTGGCATCATGCTGCACCGGCACAGATGAGCCGGTCGGACAAATGGTCGACGCGCTGGAGGATTCGGCATGGGAAGTATCCAGCTGGATTTCAGCAGCTGATGCGCCTGTCGCTACCGGTAGAGTGGAGCGCTCAGCTGATGGCGCTAGCTGGTTTGTCTCTACAATCAGCAACAAGCAGGAGGTTACATCTGCCAAATGGATGACCACAGGACTCGGAGTTTATGAGCTCTATGTCAATGGCAAGATTGTCGGCGAGGAAATCCTCAAGCCGGGCTTTACCCACTATAAGAAAACCAAAGTCTCGTTTACCTACGACATCAGCGACGCCTTCAGCAAAGGCGCGGGCAAGGACAACACACTTGCAGTGCAGGTAACTCCGGGCTGGTGGGCAGACAAGATCCTGACTCCCGGCGGTTATGACGGCATGGTCGGCAAGAAATGTGCATTCCGCGGAGTGCTGGAGCTGACATTTGCCGACGGCAGCAAGAAGCTCTACGGCCCCGATACAGAAAACTGGAAGGCAGGCATCGCCGGTCCGGTCAAGCATGCGGCGATCTTTGACGGAGAGGAGTACGACGCTCGCGAAGTCCCTGGCTATGAATGCATTGACAAGCTGGGCAAGCCTGAGATCAACAACGAATTTGCCGGCGAAATCGTGCCAAGCGTGGGAGCGGAAGTATACCTCCGCAGAGACCTCACACTCTCTCCTGTAGAAGCATATATATGGAAAGATGTAGAAGGCGCCGGGGAAGACGCCTACGGCAAGGTGGTGATCGCCAAGAGCTTCAAGCCGGGCGAGAAAATGACCATCCTTCCGGGAGAAACCCTGGTTGTGGACTTCGGCCAGAACAGTTCTGCAGTGCCTGAATTTGTATTCCAGGCTGCTGAAGGCACTACCCTGACCTGCCTTCCAGGCGAATTGCTCAACGACGGCAACGGAGCACACAGCCGTGGAATGGACGGCCCTGAGGGCAGCGTGCACCGCCTCAACCTTCGCACTCCTGACATCGCTATGCTGCTGAAGTATACATTTGCGGACTCCGGGAAGCCGGTACAATATTATCCACATTGCACATTCTTCGGATATCGCTATGTGTCAATCACAGCTACCGACAAGGTAGAGATCCATAGCATCAAGTCTATCCCTGTCTCTTCGATGACAGCAGAGTTGGAGACAGGCAAGATCGAGACAGGCAACGAGCTCATCAACAAGCTCATTTCCAACACTCTCTGGGGTCAGAGATCCAACTATCTTTCTGTCCCTACAGACTGCCCTCAGCGCAATGAGAGACTTGGCTGGACTGCTGACACTCAGGTGTTTGCAGAGACTGGATCTTTCTTTGCCGACACTCAGGATTTCTTCCACAAATGGCTTCGCGACCTGCGTGACACCCAGAGCCCTCTGGGCGGCTATCCGGGTGTAGCTCCTCTTGCTCAATATGGCGCAAGCGCCGATAACATGATGCGTCTCGGCTGGGCAGATGCAGGTGTGATCGTGCCTTGGACCATCTGGAAGCAGTTTGGCAACACTGATGTAATCGACGAGAGCTGGGAGTCCATGGAGATGTTTATGGATCACGTCTATGAGACCAAGTATGACCACCATACCCTCAGAGCAGAAAACGGCGGATACCAATGGGCAGACTGGCTTAGCTACGAGCCGCTTGAGACAAGAGAGAACCGCCACAGAGGCGCAGAAAAAGATGCAGAAAACTACTGGAGCTACCTGAGCGCATGCTACTGGCTCAGCGATGCTGAGATGATGCGAGATATGGCTGAGGCCAGCGGTCGCGATGCTGCGAAGTATGAAAAAATGATGGTTGAAGCCAAGGCCTACATCATAGAGAGATTCTTTGACAAGCAGGGCATGTTCAAGACAGAGGTCCTCAACACCATGCAGACTCCTGCTTTGTTTGCACTTAAAAACAAGCTCTTTGACGGCGAGATCAGAGAAGATATGATCAGAAGACTCCGTGACAACTTTGCAGCTCACGACAATTGTCTCCAGACAGGCTTCCTCGGCACTTCAATCCTGATGAGCACGCTCTCCGACAACGGAATGAACGATATTGCCTACGAACTCCTTTTCCAACGCAAGAACCCAAGCTGGCTCTACTCTATCGACAATGGCGCAACTACCATCTGGGAGAGATGGAACAGCTACATGAAAGAGAGCGGAATGGGTCCTAAGGGCATGAACAGCTTTAATCACTATGCCTACGGCTGCGTGTGCGAATGGATTTGGGAGACAGTTGCGGGCATCGCTGCCGACAAGACAGCTCCGGGCTTCAAGCACATCATCATGAAGCCTATCCCGGACAAGAGACTCGGCCATGTGAGCGCGGAGTACAAGTCTGCTGCAGGCATCATCAAGAGCGCTTGGCGCTATGAGGGAGATGAGTGGACATGGGACATCACCATCCCTGAAGGAGCTACCGCAAGTGTCTGTCTGCCAGGAAGTACAGAAGTTGTTGAATACTCTGCAGGCAATTACACATTTACAGTAAATATCTAAAAAAGAAGAGGTCCGGATCCGGACCTCTTCCTGGTTTATAGGCTGTCACCAAAATCTTTGCGGAACTTATCCATGAGTTTTGACGGCCAATCATAGGTCGGTTCAAGACCTCCCATAAAGAAGCGAAGCACAGGTGGCTCGTAGGTAAACTTGAGACCGCCGATGAGCTCGCGGTTTTCATAGAGCCACTCCATCCTGTCGATCACATACTTGATCTGAGAGAGTGTGAAAGAAAGCGGAGGAGTAGTCGGAAGCTGACAGGTCAGTTTCCTGTGTAGTTTTCAGGGTGTGGAAAAGGGAAGATCGATCCACAACTCAATAGATTTCCGGTGACAATAGCCTGAGGGATC
>CALEJC010000027.1 GCA_937898205.1 uncultured Bacteroidales bacterium | reverse complement strand
TGCATGTACAGCCTTCAACGCTGACTTCGATGGTGACCAGATGGCTGTCCACCTCCCACTCGGCAATGCAGCAATTATGGAAGCCCAGCTCCTTATGCTTGGCTCTCACAATATCTTGAATCCGGCCAACGGTGCTCCTATCACAGTGCCTTCACAGGATATGGTTCTTGGTCTTTACTACATCTCCAAGATCCGTCCGGGCGCTAAGGGAGAAGGAAAGAGCTTCTACTCTCCAGAGGAAGTTATCGTAGCATTCAACGAGAAGGCTATTGATATGCACGCAGAGATCAATGTGCGTGTCCCTGTTGATAAGAAGGACCCTTCTAAGGGTGTGCAGATGATCAAGACTACTGCTGGTCGTATCATCGTCAATCAGTATGTTCCGGATGAGGTTCCATATGTCAATGTAGTTCTCGGAAAGAAAGCTCTCCGTAACATCATTACAAATGTAATCAAGCACACCGGTGTGACCCGTACAGCAAAATTCCTTGATGATATCAAGAACCTTGGTTACCATCAGGCGTTCCATGCCGGTATCTCATTTAACCTCGGTGATGTTATTGTTCCTGCTGAGAAACTCGATCTCGTCAATGAGGCCTATGACAAGGTTGCAGGCATCCGTGACGACTTTGAAAACGGTTTCATCACCAACAACGAGCGTTACAACAAGGTTATCGACCTTTGGTCAGCTGTGGATAACAGACTCACCAAGATCGTGACCAAGCAGATTTCTGAGGATCAGCAGGGTTTCAATCCTGTATTTATGATGCTCGACTCTGGTGCTCGTGGTTCTACTACACAGATCAAGCAGCTCTGCGGTATGCGTGGTTTGATGGCTAAGCCTCAGAAGTCCGGTGGACAGGGTGCAGAGATCATCGAGAACCCGATCATCTCCAACCTTAAGGAGGGTATGTCAGTGCTCGAGTACTTCATCTCAACCCACGGTGCACGTAAGGGTCTTGCAGATACAGCGCTCAAGACTGCCGATGCAGGTTACCTCACAAGACGTCTTGTGGATGTATCACACGATGTGATCATCACAGAAGAGGATTGTGGTACTCTCCGTGGTCTTATTGCAACTGCTATCAAGAATAAAGACGAGGTTGTTGAGTCTCTCGGCGAGAGAATCCTCGGTCGTACCTCAGTACATGATATTTTCAACCCAATCACCAACGAGCTGATCATCAAGGCCGGTGAGGAGATCAGAGAGGCAGAAGCTGAACTCATTGACTCTCTCCCAATCGAGCAGGTGGAAATCCGCTCAGTGCTCACTTGTGAGAGCCGCAAGGGTGTATGTGCAAAATGTTATGGACGTAACCTTGCTACAAGCCGCATGGCGGAGAAGGGTGAGGTTGTAGGTGTGATCGCAGCACAGTCAATCGGTGAGCCTGGTACACAGCTTACGCTCCGTACCTTCCACGTCGGTGGTACAGCATCATCATCTGCTGCTGACTCTTCAATCGAGTCTAAGTACAATGGTATCCTTAAATACGAAGAGCTCCGTACAATTGAGCGTGTGACAGAGGACGGCCGCATCGAGGACGTTGTTGTCAGCCGCATGACTGAGCTTCGCATCGTTGACGAGAACACAGGCATCACTTATTCTCAGTATGATGTTCCTTACGGAGCAACTCTTTACAAGAAGGATGGTGATAAGGTTGTCAAGGGTGATCTGATCTGTAACTGGGATGCCTACAACGCAACTACCATCGTCGAAGCTGCCGGTATCGTGCGCTTTGAGAACATGATTGAAGGTGTAACCTATCAGAAGGAAAACCTCGACGAGTTCTCTATGAGCACAGATAAGGTCATCATCGAGAGCAAGGACAAGACCAAAGCTCCTTCAATGCACATCGTTGATGAGGCCGGCAACACACTCAAGCTCATCAACCTTCCTGTTGGCGCCCACGTGATGGCAGAAAACGGAGATATGGTTAAGACCGGCGACGTGATCATGAAGATTCCTCGTGCAATCGGTAAGGCCAGCGATATCACCGGTGGTCTCCCACGAGTTACTGAGCTCTTCGAAGCACGTAACCCATCTAGCCCTGCAATCCTTTCTGAGATCAATGGTGAGGTCATCATGGGTAAGGTCAAGAGAGGTAACCGTGAGATTGTGATCCGCAACTCTTCTGGTGTTGAGAAGCACTATCTCGTGCCACTCACAAAGCAGATCCTCGTTCAGGAAAATGACTACGTGAAGGCAGGTAGCCCAATCTCTGATGGTGGTGTTTCTCCTTGTGATATCCTCAATATCCTTGGCCCTGTCAAGGCTCAGGAATACATCGTAAACGAGGTTCAGGCTGTGTACCGCCTCCAGGGTGTAAAGATCAACGACAAGCACTTTGAGATCATCGTACGTCAGATGATGCGCAAGGTCGAGATCACTAACCCGGGTGATACAGAGTTCCTCAACGAGGAGATGGTGGATAAGTGGAGATTTATGGATACCAATGCCCGTATCTATGGCAAATATGTAGTCCTCAGTGCTGGTGGTTCAGAGAAGTATCAGCCTGGTGATATCATTGATGCCAGAGAGATGCGTGGTGAGAATGCTTCCCTCGGCCGTCAGGGACTTGACCTCTTGGTTGCACGTCCTACTCAGCCGGCAACAGCAAAGCTCATCCTCCAGGGTATTACTCGTGCTGCTCTCAAGACAGACAGCTTCATCTCCGCTGCTTCATTCCAGGAGACAACTAAGGTGCTCAGCGAGGCCGCAATCCGCGCTCGAGTTGACCATCTTGAAGGCCTTAAGGAAAATGTCATCTGTGGTCACCTGATTCCTGCAGGTACTGGTCTGAGAAACTATCAGGACATTATCGTGGGACGTAAGGACGAGCTTGTGGCTGACCTTAATGAACTTTAATATTATTTATTAAATACTACGCGCAAAGAAAGCTGGCCAGAAATGGTCAGCTTTCGTTTTTTTATATGTGAAGTAAAAATTATCTCAATACTCTATTGAGCTCTTTTCTAAGATCGTTCTCGTCTTTGATCTTGGCCTGGCTCATCTCTCCGTCTACGATGAGGATAGAAGTAGGAAGTGCTGCGAGATTGTATGCAGAAACTGCTGAGATAGCGCCCTTTCCGTCATTGACATTGATCCAAGGGAGCTTCTGAGATCTGACTACAGAGCCCCATTGAGCCTTGTCTGGAGAGACGCAGACTGAATAAATCTCAAATCCCTTCTTGGCAAAGCTGTTATACAAAGGAAGAAGAACCTCGATATTTATCATCTTCTGAGCTGCATCTGAAGCATCCCAGAAATGGATAAGGATAGCTTTGTTGTCGAGTGCGGTAAGAGACTTGCGCTCGCCGTTGATGTCAGGAAGATTGATCTCAGGGAATGATGCCTCCTGAGCGTTTCTGATCTGAGTTTCGATTGTGAGGATCTGCTCTCTGCGGGCAGCTTCCTTGTCAAGAGCCTTTACATATCTTGAATTAGGATAAACTGTCTTCAAAGAATCTGCTGCGGTCCTGAAGAAAAGCGCATCGGTGGTCTGAGCAAATACCGGACTCTGCTCTCCCAACTGCTCATAAAGGACAGGAATCACAGTGAGGGATTTCAGGTTTTCCATCACATACTTTACAGAGGCTCTGTAATGATCGACATAGAGCTTGCTGATGGTCTTGCTGTCATCTCCTGCGGCATAGACATCGTTGATAAACTTTGTATAGGCCTTGTCAACAACAGAAAGCTTGCTTGACTCTTCTGAGCCCTCTACAGTATAATTGCCAAGGGCGTCTGTCTGTACAGTCACTTTTTCTCCGTTTTCAAGAAGAAGAGCAGCGATCCTATTATCACCTGCAAAGAGATAGATAAACTCCGGCTCTCCCTTCTGCACGTCAAGGCTATATTTAAACTTGCCGTCTGCAGAAGTCTTGATAGTATCCAAAGTGTTGTACTTGTTGACATCTAACTGACGGACGATGATATCCTGATCTGCACCGTCGATAAATGTACCGTTGATCTGAGCCTTCTGGCTACAAGAAGTCAGCCCCAGTACTGAAAGTGCGAGGGCTGTAAAAAATGCTTTATAAGCGTTCATATTCTGAAAGTATTGAGGCTGCAATCTCAGCCATTTGCTGTTTAGAAATCTCTGGGCGGGTCTTGCGGAAATCCATATCTCCTTCGCTCTGCATTGGCACGAGGTGGATATGAGTATGAGGTACCTCCATGCCAAGTACCGCAACACCAACTCTCTTGCAAGGGACAGCCGCCTTAACGGCAATCGCAACCTTGCGTGCAAATGCCCAAAGGCCCTCGTAGATCTCGCTATCGAGGGAGAAGATATAGTCATCTTCAACTTTCTTAGGGATTACAAGAGTGTGGCCCGCAGTGAGTGGGCTGATGTCGAGGAAGGCATAAAAATCTTCGCTTTCCGCTACCTTGTATGAAGGAATCTCGCCGTTGGCGATTTTAGTAAAAATAGTAGCCATTAGAGAGTAATGTCTAAAATCTTAAACTTGATCACACCGCTAGGAACATGAGCGTCTACAATCTCGCCTTTGCCATGTCCGAGGAGAGCCTTTGCGATCGGAGCTGTCGAAGCAAGTTTCCCCTTGGAAAAATCTGCCTCTGACTCACCCACGATAGTAAACTCCATGATTCTTTTGTTATTGAGGTTCTCAACCTTCACTGTGTTGAGCATCTGAACCTTATCCGTATTGAGCTGTGAAGAATCCAGAACCTTTGCATTGATGATCTTGTTCTGGAGCTTTGCAATCTTGAGCTCAAGTAGTCCCTGCGCCTCACGTGCTGACTCATATTCAGCGTTTTCAGAAAGGTCCCCCTTCTCACGAGCCTCTGCAATAGCTGCAGACATCGCAGGACGCTGTGCGATAGCCTCCTGTAGCTCTTTCTTGAGGTTATCAAGACCTTCTTGACTCATTAAATGAACTTCTGCCATAGTTATCTTTAGTTAATTAAAAAGGAGTCCTGCCACAATCACGGCAGAACCCTCAAATGTTGTTTTACAAAGGTAGTAAAATAAGTTTACTTTTCAAATTTTGGCTTCATGATTTCAGAGTAAACCACAAGTTTCTGTGCCTCTGTCAATCTGTCGCTAAAATGCTCTTTTTCAGGCTCTTTTTCTTTTGCTTTAGGAGGAGCCTTGCGGATGGCCTTGGGGGCTTCGACCGGAGTTTTGACTTCGGTCTTTTCCTGCTCAAATATATATTCCAGAGGAGTGTTGAGGTCTTCATGAGCAAGCTCATAATCAAACTTTGCCTCAGGCTTGACGGGCTCCGACTTGACTTGCGGAGTGCCGGTCTTTGCGCGCTTCTTGCTATCGAGGATAGCCATCACTACGGGTAGCGCAAACATAAATATCACCACCAAAAATTCCATACTATACTAGAATATATTGTTTTTCTTACTCACTGTCGGGGTAAACTGCTTGAGATAAAAAGGCTCAAAATAGGCGCAGTTCTGAAATTGCTTCTGCTCAAATGCCTGCTGCGCAAGCGCCGCCATCGCTGATGCGTGAGGCTCAATCTGCATAAATGCGGCATTGTCGCCGGTGAGCACCGGTCTGCATTTGTCAGCACCATCTCCCACAAAGAGCACCTTCCCCTGAGATAGCTGCTCTGCAAAACTTCCTTCTTCTACAATCACAGCTTCTATCTTGCTAAGTCGCTCGCCGGTAGGCGAATACACGCAGCTGTAGACC